>CAZQLX010000007.1:1543-29051 GCA_964594495.1 Candidatus Woesearchaeota archaeon
GAGTCATTTTTGAAATGCAGAATGGACATCGTGCATTACATGCTTCACTTCCTGCAACAATACTGAATGTTTTGAATCTCATTTTGATTTATGCCCTCTCTTCGGTCTCAATTCAAACCATTCTCCGTCTCTTTGATCTGAACAATATTTAATATCCCATCCGGCCTCACCATAAATATGTTTAATTTCAGTTACTAATCTCGGTCGCACATACGCAGTATCAACTATAACTGCTCTTTTTCCTTCCCCGTCAAAATCCTTCCTTATTACTCCGTCTATCTTTTCTTCAAGAAGTTTTATATCTCTTCTATCTCCTGTGCGAATTTCATTCATTGCTTGTTGTGGTGTTATTGTCATTCTGTCTCCGATCGTAAAATTTATCTTTACTTACCTTAGTGTATCTTTTACACTATATAAGGATTATGGCGATTTATAATATGTATTATTTACACTAAGTATCTATCTTAAAGAATTAGTCTCTTAATTATCACAACATTAATCACTTGAAATATTTTTATTCCTATTTTCAAATGTTCTTACTTTACTATTAATAATAGTTTTAATTTTAATAAGAAGATAAGATTTCAAATCTGCTTTAATAGTAGATGGATAAACAGGTATACAATCGAGCTTTAAGTTTTTATAAGCATTCATTTTGTTTTCTTTACCCTTCATATATTCGGGATCATCTCTTCCGAAAAATTCAATAATTATCGAATATTCTGGTAACCAAAAATCAGGATACCAGATTCTTAGTTTTTCTCCATCATTTTCTTTCTGTTCTTTAATAAGAATAGGATGCTCATACAGGAAAGGAATATTATATTTAGTTAAAATATTTGCAATGATAGATTCACCTTGGCTTTTGTAAGAAGACATGTTTAATGATACAACATCACGTATAAAATACTTCCGCTGGTCTTTATACTTTGTTCACCCTATTAAACAACACTCGCCTTAATTATCCTTATTTCTCTCAATGGTCTATCCTGATTATCTGTTTGTGCTTTCGCAATTCTATCAACGACATCCATTCCTCTAATAACTTTTCCAAACACTGGATGTTTACCATCCAAGTGCTCATTATAAACTAAATTAATAAAAAACTGACTTCCGCCCGTATTTGGTCCAGCATTTGCCATAGATATCGTTCCCCTTTCATTTCTATTTACCTTAGCAAATTCGTCTTGAATCGTATATCCTGGCCCCCCAGATCCTGTTCCCGTAGGATCTCCACCTTGAATCATAAATCCCTCAATTACCCTATGAAATATAACCCCATCATAAAATCCTTCTTTAACTAACGTCTTAAAATTCCCAGCAGTGAGAGGCATCGTATTATACAATTCTATAACTATTTCCCCTTCTGTTGTTTCCAAAGATACTTGATCTGTATTTGAATTTCCTTTCATTGTAAGTAATAACACTACAACTACAATAACAACCAGTATTATAAATATTATCAAACTTCTTTTTTTGATATGTAATGACTCCATAGAGTATTATGAAAAAACAAGATTAAAAATCTATTTATCTCCACGCCATCGAGCAAATCTTCTTAATTCTTCATCACTATATTTTCTTTGTGAAGAAAACAATCTTTTCTCCTCTTTCTTTATTTTGTCTATATCATGTTGTGCGTCTTTAATTTTCTTTTCCGCACTTACAATTTCAGCATCTAAACTCTCTTGACTTAACTTTGATCTTGGAAAACTATCTGTTCTGTAATCGTAAGCTGGGTCTCTTTTCATAACGGAAACTCCGCCCTTTTTCATAAAGAAAAACACTACAATAAGTACAACAATTCCAATTATTATATAATAAATAAATGCCGGAAATCCTCCACTACTTTCATTTATAGCCTCTCCGGTAATAGGCGTATTACCTTCTGTTTCCATATCTGTCAAGTTTGTTTGTTCCGTTTCTACAGCGACGGCATTAACAACAGATTCATTTGTTGTCTCGTTATTATTTATATTTTCAACGGTCGTATTTTCACTTACAATATTCGAATCTGTATTGCTCCAATTAATTTCTGGAGGAGGTGTATATCCGTCGGGATATACTGTAAATTCAAGAGGTTCACTTGTCTTTACATCCGGAAAATTCTTTAATACCACAGTTTCTTTATTTCTTCTAACCTGAACATATACTTTTACCTCGCTTTTATCTGTGTTAGCGGTCAATACAACTTCCCCATTTCTATCTGTCTCCCCTTTAACTTTTGTAATAGGATTATATTCTACAGTATTCTCAGCAATAGTTACAATAACCTCATGAAAAGTAAATGTTTTAACTTTTATTGGTATGTCGGCAGCACTTGCAAAGTTAACACATATAAACCCAACTAAAATTAATGCAATAAGCAAAATAAATTTATTTTTCACCTTTTCACTCTCTTTTTATAAGAAACACTGTCTACCCATCCTTTTAAACTTTTTTCTTGTGAAAGAGATACATTTATTATCTTTATTTTCTTAAAAATCAAAAGAGATGAAAAATATCCATAAAACAATTCTGTTTACCTCAATACTTTGTCTAATTGTCATTATAGTCGTTATAATTGTTCAACTTAGTGCACAAGGCGAGTTAGTTATAAAATGCAGTTATCTTGACCCTATTGCAATAGATATACTTGCATTTCTTGCTGCTCTTTTTCTCATAATAGAAGGCATGTATAAAATTGAGAAAAATGCAAAAGAGCCGCTAAAAAGACAAATAACTAGAGCCATTCGTATTGCGTTTGGATGTTCTATTCTTACTTTACATATTATTCAGTTCTTGTATAAATAAGAATAAAGTCATTTACATATAGTATACCAACTTACTTTTTATCCATCGGCTTTTTCTGAAAATTAAGCATCCATTCAACCCTATATTTATCAATAACCATTCCAAATATTGCCCCCCAAAATGCATCTTCCAAAGGCATGAAAACCTCTCCGCCTTTCGAAAGTTTTTCAAAAAGAGTCTTTATTTCTTCCTCACTTTCACAATTTAATGCCATACCCACATTATCACCAACAACAGCCTTATCACGCATCATATCAGAGCCAAAAAAAACTAAATCTCCTTTTGTTAGTTCAGCATGCATTATAAGATTATGTTTATCTTCTGAAGTCTCTTTTGCCATCGGACTTTCTCCCAAAGTCATAAAAGTAACTTTTCCTCCAAAACACTCTTTGTAAAAATTCATTGCCTCTCTGCATTTGCCATCATTAAATCTTAGAAATGGATTAAGTTTAGTCATATTTACTTTGTATCTTCCAAACTATATAAATATTTGTTTGAAATTCGAAGATACGCTGACGGCAGGAATCGAACCTGCATATCCCGAAGGAACCCTGCTCTCCAAGCAGGTAGGCGACCACTGCCCAACGTCAGCTCGATTTAAAATTGAGATTATGCATTATAAATGTAACGTCTCTCTTAATAATGTATTCTTTCTTTCATGCCAAAACCCTATTTTATCAAAAAAAATCTTTCTAGAAAATTTTTCGTTAATAAAAATCATTCCAACTTTAGAATGATTGTTATTCTTTGGAACATAGGTACAATAATTTGATTTAATTTTAAAATTTTTCAATAAGATTCTTACTCCCAGTATAGACTTCAAATTTACGCTTTGAATTTTTATTACTTTTTTATTTACATATCCCTCGGCAGAGAAAAAAGCCTTTAACCACGCTTCTTTTGCTCCATTAATATTCCAGAGTCTTTTAGGAAAATTCCAATTATATACACCAAATTTGCATATATTCAATAAATCTAAAACAACATAACGAGATGAAAGACGAGCACAATAAACATTATCCCTAATCCTAATTGAAGGTGTTTTATTATAAACCTTTTCCATAAATTCACAATAAGTCTTTAGCATTAGATCATCATCAGGAAAGAAATCTAATTGATATTTTTTGAAAGTTCCCCTATTTCTAACCTGAACACTTCCGTCTCCTGCCAAAAATCCACATAAAGCTGCCTTCATTAAAAGAGCCTTTTTATTATTTGTAATTTTTGAAGATTTTTCATTAAGGTCTCTTTTCCACCTTAATAATGCAGCTCTTCTTAAATTATTCATAATATGTTATAGGAGAATTAATATTTATTAGTTTCTATTAAGGCGGAGTACCATTGTGCCATGTGGGCTTACCAATGTTTAAGATTAATGATTTTTAAACCTTAGTTAGTCCTAAAGATTTCCAAACTTCTTCTTTAATTTTCGTTCTAATTTCTTCAATACTTTTACTTGCATCAATAATTCTAAATCTATCGGCGTTTTTTGCTGCGATTTCTAAAAACCCCTGTCTTGCTCTTTTATAAAACTCCACATCCTGACTTTCCATTCTGTCAAACATTTCTTTTCCTCTTGCTCTCTCCATTCCTATCTGAGGATTAATATCAAGTAAAAATGTTAAATTTGGTGTCAATCCTCTCGTCGCAAATTTGTTTACTTCATGTATTAAAGAAAGAGGTAGTTTTCTTCCATATCCTTGATATGCTGTAGAAGAATCGTAAAATCTATCACATAAAACAATATCTCCCCTTTCCAACGCAGGAATAATCAGCTCTCCTACATGTTGAGCTCTTGAAGCACTAAATAAAAGATATTCTGTTTCGGGATACATATTATGAGAACTCTTGTTATATTGCACTATCTTTCTTATCTCATCTCCGATTTCTGTTCCTCCCGGTTCTCGTGTGAGCACTACTCTGTATCCTTTATCTCTTAAATCTTGAGTTAAAAGTCTAGCTTGCGTGCTTTTTCCACATCCCTCTCCACCTTCAAAAGTAATATATGTTCCTTTTTTTGATTCCACATTTAATTTTTACTCTGTTTACTTATAAATTATTCTGCTACTACAAAGCATACATTGATATTACAGATAACTTAAATAATTACAAAAATAATTGAAGAGATAATTTATCTACTCTCAACATACTTCTTCATAAAACTCCAACTCAACTGTGTAAACAGCTCAATATCATTGTTTGGATCAGCAAACAATCTTTCTATCTCAGAGATAGAATAAAAACCAAGTTCAGCAACTTCAGCGTCGTTTTTTTCCACATTTTCAGTTGTTTCAGCAATTGCAACAACACCAATATGGTAATTCTCAACATTTCGATTATCTAAAGTAACAAGACCAACAATTTTCGGAGTAGGATAATTATTCATTTTTACCTCTTCCTTTAATTCTCTCATCATTGCATCGTTAAGTGGATCTTTACTCCCTCCTTCAGTATCTTTATCAATATGCCCTCCAACTCCACAACTCCATTTATTTCTCAATCTTGCTTCAGTATATGCTTCATTTGGAGCTCTTTTGTAAGCGAGTATCTTTTTCGTTTGAGGATTTATAATCCAAACATAAGAAGCAAACTGCTTATAATTAATATCATGTTCAAGCTCCTCCCCTCTCTCCCTATACTCATAATTTTTATTAATTACATCTATAAAATTACCTTCATGAATAGGAACAAATCCTGTAAAGAATCCATCTTTAAACAGCGTCTCCCTCTTAATAACCAACACTTCTCTCCCCATCATCTTCTTTGATATAAATGCTATATAAATATTTATTAACCATGCTACAACAATTGTTTTTATGTCGAGTACTATAACTCATGTAATTTTCGATTGGTCTGGAACATTAAGTGATGATCTTGCTCCAGTAAATGCGGCGATTAATATTGTGATGAAAAAAAGAGGCAAACCTGAAATGACTCTAGGTGAATTCAAAGATAGATCGGAGTCTAGATTAGCAGATCTATTAAAAAATTTAGGAATTAAAATCTCCGATGAACAATGCAAGCGAGAATTCGAAGCTACATATCTACATGTTTCAAAAAACGGAACTCCTCCCGTTATGTACGAAGACGCAATTCCTTTCCTAAATTATGTTAAAGCAAGACATTTATCTGTATTAAGTGCTCACCCTCAATTCCTGGTTGAAGACGAAGCTGCAATGTATGGCATTACAGATAGATTTCAATTAATTGTTGGAGGCATCACAAATAAAGCAGAAGGTCTTCTATCTTTAGTAAAAAGATTGAAAATCTCTCCCACTCAAGCAGTTTACGTTTGTGACACTATCGGAGATGTTCACTCAGCAATGGATGCAGGCATCTCCTCTCTAGCTGTATGTAGAGGATATCACAAAAAAGGAAGATTCATTATTAGACCAACGTTTGGATTATATAACAATCTTGAAGAAGCAATCTCAAAAAGAGCGTTAGATTAATCATTCATTATCATCTATAAATTTTAGCAACCCCTTCCAAGAAACATCACCTTCTTCAGGAATTCTATCTCCTGTTGATACTACTCCAAGCATTACATAGAAATTTCTCATATCATTTTGATCTAATTCTTGTTTCTGAAGTCTCTTAGCATAAAGAGCTTTAGCCGTCTCTATATGCCTGTGTTTTAAGTTCTTACCTCTTTCCTGAAATATTTCTGCATAAACAACTTTTCCGGCGTCGTAAGGACCATATTCAACACTCATCGCACCGTAACCAATTATTCCAGCAATAAACGCTACCTTGGTAGTAAAATGAACAACTCCATAAACAGTTCTTCCAAGGGTATAAGTTTTAGAGTTATCCTCCAGAGAATTTATTTTTTTAGGTTCTTTAAAAGACTTCGGCCCCTTACTAACATCTCTCTTATTAACATTTCTCAGCTTTCTTTCAAATCTCTTTGGTATGAAAAACCTGTCAGTCATAAGATTAAATGTTAAATACCTCTTTATAAAGTTATACTTATAGAAAAATCTATTCCTTCATCTCAATCTTTATTTGCACAGATCTTGGAATTTGTAATTTCATAATTGGATGAAGTATTCTGTCTTCAGCAGGCAAATCAATAACTCTTCTGTGAACTCTCATCTCGAATCTGTCAAAAGTAGCGGTTCCATCTCCACACGGACTTTTTCTTGTAGTAACTTTTAATCTTCGAGTTGGCAACGGAATAGGTCCTCTCATTAAAGCTCCAGCTCTTTGAGTTATTTCCCTAATCAATCCAACAACATTATTTAACGGCTCTATATCAATGCTGCTGAGTTTTATTCTTACCTTTGCCATAAATTATCTGAGAGGAAAGTGCTTTTTAAAGCTTGTGGCATTATCTAAATAAATAACAACCTGCTCCAAATGCTGCTGCTGTTTTTACTAATTCTATAAACCTACTTGTTTTTATTCCTCGAGTAGTAATAGGTTCTCCACACCAAACATAATGATAATCAAATAAAGAAAGCCCGGGTAAAATAGGAACAAGTGTTTCGTACATTAAATCGGAGCAGCTATCAGCAAAATCTCTTCTAACAGCTTCCTCACTTTTATCTAAAGGAGTGCCTATAGAAATAACTTTGTTTATCATTTCATTTACCGCTCCCTTGAGTGTTCTTCTTCCAGTATAGTTATTCATAAATTAAAATCCAAAATTCCCTATTTAAACCTTATCAGATAGTATGGGAGTCATAAGAACCTTGGTTCTTAAGGTTCTAAAGACCTTGGTTTTTAAAAGTGAGCTCGAAGCGCCGCGTGTGCCTCGAGCTCTTTCATCCCAGCCTAAGATTTGTAACTATTGCTACAAACCCTTAAAGAGATGAATATGATTTAAAAGACGAAAGTCATTACTATTTAAATATGTTTTTTATGTAGAATTAAAACAAAAAATCTAAGGGTTATTTATTTCATTCCACTTATCAATTATCTTATCAACTTCTACAAGCATTTTTCTGTTATCTATGATCCATTTTAAAGAGTAATTAATGATTTCATCTATAAACGTTTTGTCTTCATTACCATGATATATTTCTTGTAAATAGTGATTCAAATCCTCTAAAATCCTATTTTGGATGTAATAATGAACAATTTTTTTATTTAATTTGAATTCCCCGTATATTTTTTTATATTCTTTTAAGAATAGAAGAGGTTTGTTACATATTCCTCTTATTAAATAAAACCATATGTCTTGCTCTTTAGGACCTAATTGCATGGCATCCCAATCTATTAAATAAACCTCATCTTTTGTTTTAATTATGTTTAGAAAATAAGGGTCTGTATGAGTTATCTTATAGTCTCTTTCATCTAAATGTAGGTCTATAGATAATTTCATTGTTTTCTTAACAAAACTTTTTATTGTGCTTATGTGTTGACCAATTAAAGCACTTACTTCGACCTGAAACGGAGTCTTATTAAAATTTCCATCGTCAATTCTTTTCAATGCAGATTCTAGATCCTTGAAATATGTAGGATTAAAAGATTCTTTGTGTTTAATAAGGCTATTTAGTCCAGTTACTTTATGTATTCTGGCTAACAAAATTGCAAACCTACTTAATTGGATATCCGTAAGTAGTTTTTCATCATTTTTCCCTTGGATAAAATTAGTTACCACTAGTCGGTATTTCCCAAATCTAACATCAATCTTGTCATTTTTGCTTAAAATAGGATAAGAAATGTTTTCAATTTTATATTTTTTATGTAATATATTTAACACAATGAAGTCTTCGATATGAAATTTGAGATTGAATTTTTTGACTTTACTCATATCATATAATTTCACAAAAATTTTGTTGTTTTCTTTAGTGTTTACTAAATAAGCATCTGCATCAGCACCTTTTGGGATATATTTTATGGATGTTACAGATAAATTATAATCTCTTTTTAGAACTTCTTTCAATTGATTGTAATCTATTCTCGGCTCTTTTTTCATAATTACTTTAGAGAAATGTAACTTTTAACCCTTTCTAAAAACTAAAGTTTGTTCAGCACATATACTTTTAATTATCTTCTGCTTTTCTTTGCCTGTTCTAAAACAAGTTCGTAATCAGTAAGAACTATTCTCGATAAAGGTGATCTTTTCCCATCAGCATAAGAAAAGTAATCTATAACTTTACTTGGGGAATAACTTGCTAAAAGCATACAGTCTCTTACTACCAGTTCTCTCTTCTCTGAGAAAATTTCTCTATTTGACTCTGCTAAAATCCCCTGCGGATCGCACGATACTAAATATCTCATAGTTCCAAGATGAAAGAAAGTATTTCCGGCTCTTGTTAATAATCCCGCTCTGGATAACCCTGGAATATCACACGAAATCAATTGAACATGAAAATCTAATTTCTTTTTCATATTGCTTTAATAGACTGGCTATTTATAATAATTATTGTACTCAAAAAACCAAGAGATTATTTGGTCCTGACTTTTCTTCATTAAATATAGTCAAAAAATTAAGGGTGCATTGTTTAGGAATGTTTTTGTCTATTTCCATTCCAGCCTAAGCGGGATGAATATGATTTGTGATATAAAGAAACATAAAGATTTATTTTTAAAGGTTTGGAATTTTATCTCTACATATTTGAAAGGTTTATATACAATTCTTACACATTAGTTAAATGTTCAAAAAGTACGGTGTGATTGGAATTCTTCTAATTATATTTGTAGAAATAAATTTCTTTTTAAAAATTCAGCCCCTCGCAAACTGGTATTTCCCTCTTATTTGGCTTGGATATGTCCTTGTTGTCGACGCTCTAGTTTACAAATTTAAGAAAACGTCTCTAATTTCTAATCGATTTCCTCAATTCCTCGGAATGGTAATTATTTCCATGCTTTTATGGTGGATTTTCGAATTTGTTAACCTATCGATACATAATTGGAGTTATAGCGGAACTTCAGGATTAGATACAGCTAAGAATCTTTTCGGATCACTATCTTTTGCAACTGTTCTTCCTGCATTGTTTGAAACAACTGAATTGATAAGATCTATTCATCTATTCGATAAAAAGAAGCTAAAAAAGAGCCATAAAATAAGTAAAACCACGCTTCATGTAATGATTGCTCTCGGAATAATAAGTTTTATTCTTCCTATATTTCTTCCAGCATTTACTTTTCCTCTCGTCTGGCTCTCTTTTTTCCTCATCCTCGACCCAATAAACTATTTACACAAACAACCCTCAATTATCCAACATCTAAAAGATAAAAATTTAGTTATTCCATTATCTTTACTCCTGGCAGGAATTATACTTGGTTTTCTCTGGGAATTCTGGAATTATTGGGCAATACCAAGGTGGACTTATGAAATTCCATTTGTAGGATTCTTTAAAATATTCGAAATGCCTATTCTAGGATATCTAGGGTATTTCCCATTTGCTTTTGAATTATACACTATGTATTGGTTTATTCGATCATTATTTGTGCGTAAAGAAAATTTGTTAGCAGACTAAAAGCAACAGATTTAAAAGTAAAAGTAATCTAAAAAATTAATAAAAGAGGAAATATGGAAGCAATAATTAGTATTAGTCTCATCGTGGGAATAGCTGCGATTTTAACAATTATTGCCCGTCTTTTCAAACAACCACCAATAATTGCATACCTTATTGCAGGAATAGTAGTTGGTCCATTATTTTTAGGATTAATTGGAGGACAAAATTCTGAAATAATTCAAACTTTTGCAGGAATTGGAGTCGCCTTCTTATTGTTCATTATTGGTTTAAGTCTTGATTTCCGCGTCTTAAAAGAGGTAGGGGGTATTGCTTCTCTCGGAGGTTTAAGTACGATTATAGCAACGGGAGGTTTTGGTTTCTTGATTGTTCTAGGTTTGAAGTTCAATATTACAATCGCACTTTATCTTGCAGCGGCTCTGGCATTCTCATCAACAGTCGTAGTAGTTAAAATTCTCTCAGACAAAAAAGAAATGGATACTCTTCATGCAAGAATTGCTCTTGGAATACTAATTGTTGAAGACTTTATCGCGGCATTAATACTTATCATCATACCAGCATTACAAACAGGCGACTTCTTAATCGTTCTCACAATGATTGGAAAAATAATAGGACTAATTGCGTTAATCTTTTTACTTTCCACGTTTGTTCTAAAAAGATTCATGCATTATCTAGCTCAACACCAAGAAACATTGTTTTTGTTCGGAATCGGTTGGGCTCTAGTAATTGCCGCTTTGTTCCATTACCTTGGTCTATCACTAGAAATTGGGGCGTTAATTGCAGGTATGTCTCTCGCTTCAACAAAATATACCCTAGAGTTAGGAGGAAAAATAAAACCTCTCCGAGATTTCTTCGTTGTTCTATTCTTCGTATTCTTCGGATCACAATTGGTAGGTCCCATAAGCTGGCCATTAATAAAAGTATCAATTATCCTTTCAGCATTTATCCTATTGGGCAAACCTTTAATTGTAATGACTGTAACACGCTTCTTTGGATACAAAAAGAGAACTAATTTCTTAGCTAGTTCTTGTTTAGCTCAAATAAGCGAATTTTCTTTAATTATAATATTGATAGGATTTAATTTAGGTCATTTAACACAAGAAATAATGAATATCGCAATTCTAGTTGCACTCATAACCATCGGTCTAAGTAGTTATACGATTCACCATTCACACAGAATCTTCGATTCTGTATCCAATTTCCTAAATATCTTTGAAGGTAGAAAAGACGAATCTAAAGTTAAAGGAGAAAAAGAATATAGTGCAGTATTATTCGGATACCATAGATTGGGCTTCCGTATTGCAGAAACACTTAAACAAATGAAAATTCCTTTTGTAGTAGTTGATTACAATCCAAAAGTTGTAATAGCCCTTACTGAGAAAGGAATTGATTGTATCTATGGAGATGCAAGCAATAAGGACTTCCTAAACGAGTTACGTTTAGATAAAGCAAAATTAATCATTTCAACACTTCCAGATATAGAATCTAATTTGGCAATAAAAGAAAAATTAGAAGAATCAGATTCCCCGGCTACATTCATTGCTACATCAGAACAGCCTAGAAGCGCTCTTGAACTATATAATAATGGAGCAGATTATGTTATTGTACCACATCATCTTGGTGGTGACTATGTCTCCCAAATGATAAAGAACTTTAAAACAAATCCAAAGAAATACAAACAAGCTGGAAGAATACATTCAAAAGCTTTAAAGAAAAAGAAAAACCAATCTACATTCTATTAGTTGAACTAACTTAATTAAACATATCTCTCACTTTGCCAAAAATCAACAGCTTCATTCATTAGTCTTAAGATAACTTCAACAACCACAATTGTAATCAAAAAGTAAACGATACTTCCTAACAACAAAGGTATACTACTAATTTGCATAGATATTTTGCCTATACTTGATATTTGTGGAGATATCAAAAAAACTGCCAAAGTAATCAATGGAAACAATTTAGCTAATTCCTGAGCCAAACTCCTCTTTGTATATGCCAAAATTCTTATTGCGATTACAAGCACTGAAGTAATTAACAATATTTCTTCTATACTTTGTAATTCAGCAACAACTAGAACAAATATAGCTAAAGCAACAAACCACACTAAAATAACTAAAGGTGCTACAATAAGATATTCTATAAAATAAAAAAACAAAGCAAACAGTTTCCTGATCCCTGGATGATTAACTGTATTATACTTTTGCAAATTCAAAGAAATCAAGTCTTTTTTAGCAAAAGATTTGTAGAAAAACCATATAAAAACAGAAAGTAAAACAATTATTATAGCCCAAATAATAATTCTTACAGCTAGCCCTACTTCCGATGGAAGACCATCAAAAAACCCTTCAAGGGAAGTACTAATTATACTTCCTGGAGCAATCACCTCATCTACCATTTACAATAAAAAGATCCCCAATATTTAAATATGCCTTCTTTGTAATTCACTTATGATAGATATCAAGCTCATAAGAGAAAATCCCGATCTAGTTAAATCAAATATAAAAAGAAAGTCTCAAGATCAAAAACTCATTCTTGTTGATACAATAAAGAAGAATGATGAAGAATGGAGAAAATTAAAATTTCAAGTTGATTCCTTACGATCTGAGAGAAATAAAATCTCTATTGCAGTTTCAGAAGCAAAAAAGAAAAAAGACGAAAAAACAGCATCTAAACTATTAAAAGAAGCTCAAAAAATCCCAGAAAAAATAGCTAAAGTCGAGGAAGATATGAATAAAATGGAAGAAGAAATAAAAAAAGACTTAATTCAAATTCCAAACATTATCTCTCCACATGTTCCAAAAGGAAAAGATGGAACAGAAAATGAAGAAATAAAAAAATGGGGAAAAATAAAGAAATTTGATTTTCCAGTAAAATCTCACGTAGAACTTATAGAAAAATTAAAATTAGCCGACTTTGATGCTTCAGCCAAAGTCGTAGGCAGCGGTTTTTATTATCTTATTGGGGATTTAGCCTTGTTAAATCAAGCACTACTTAGATTTGTTATGGATTATATGCATAAAAAAGGATACACATATATAGAAACTCCTTTGATGCTCAAAGAAAAAGAAATTTACGCTTCTATGGATAAAGCTGCAATTGAACAATCCGTTTATTCAATTAAGGATGAAGACTTACATCTCATTGGAACAGCAGAACAATCACTTTTAGCAATGCATGCAGATAAAACATTCGTAGAAAATGAGCTACCTAAGAAATATTTTGCATATTCTATGTGTTTTAGAAAAGAAGTTGGAGCGCATGGAATAAATGAAAAAGGTCTCTGGAGAACTCATCAATTCAATAAAATCGAACAATTTATATTTTGTAAACCAGACGAATCAGAAAAAATATATGATGAATTACTTAAAAACTCAGAAGAAATCCTTCAAGCTTTAGATCTTCCATACCGTGTTCTTGAAATCTGCACAGGCGATTTAGCAGATTGGAAATTCCGTTCAGCTGATTTAGAAGTATATAGACCAACAACAAAATCATATGGAGAAGTAATGTCTTTATCCAATTGCACAGACTATCAAGCAAGAAAACTTAATATTAAAATGCTTAATAAAAAAGGAGAAAAATTAGTTTTACATACTTTAAATGATACTGCCCTCGCAACTTCCCGTGCAATGGTTGCAATAATCGAAAACTATCAACAAGCCGATGGCACGATTAAAATCCCGGATGTTCTTGTCCCCTACATGCATGGAAAAAAAATCATTGGCGAAGTAAAAAAACAAGAAACAAAACATTCAGAAAAACAGATAGACAAAAAAGAAGATAAAAAGATTGATAAAAAGAAAGTGAAAAAATAAAACAACAATCTTTAAAAAACCTGAAAAAGTTCGCTAAATATGCAAGAAAAAAAACAAGTAGAGCAACAACCAGGGAGTAGAGTTTTTTCTGAATTTCCTAATGTTTCAACACCAACAATAATTGGATTAGAAACCGAATATGGCTTAATGCCACCGCGAAATAAATGGGCGAGCGAATCTGAGGTTTTAAAGTTTATAGAGTCTCCTAGCACCCATGTATCTAACTTAGAGGAATTTAGAACACCTAACGGAAGCAGGCAATATCTCGATCTTCGCCATGGTGAATATGCTACACCAGAAGTGCGGGATCCGGTAACAGCCATTGCGTATAGTAAAGCTGGCGATTTGGAGTTTCTAGAATTAGTGAAAAAGGGCGTCGTAGTTGTAAAAAATAATTGTGATCAGTATGAACATCCTTATGCAGCACATGAAAACTATTTATATAGAAAAGCACCTTGGGAACGTCTCCACTATATAATTCCTTTCTTAGTTACAAGACAGATTTATGCTGGATCAGGAAAACAACCACTAAATGGGCCTTTTGAAATATCACAAAGATCTGCTTTTATGGTAAAATTAGAAAGTACTACCGATGAAACAATGAGTAAAAGAGGCATCTTGAATAAAAGAGGAATTTCTGAACCTCTGATGGATAAAAAAATAGGAATGCGTGTTCATTTTCTCTTAGGAGACGCAAATATACTTGAAGAAGCAGAATTTTTGAAAATTGGCACAACATCTCTAGTTTTAAGACTTGCTGAAATTAATGAAATACCAAGAATTCAATACGATGTGCAGATGGCCATAGATGACTTGCATTATGTTTCGAAACAAACGAGTAATTGGCAAATTCAAGGAACGCCAAGGCGATCAAGCGCTATTGAGATTCAATTAAAGTATTATGAAGCTTGTAAAAAATGTTTTAAGGGGGAAAATGAAGTAACTGATGAAGTTCTTCACAGATGGAAAAATGTATTAGAAGACCTTGCAACAACTCCATTGCCAATGAGATTAACTAGAAAAATTGATTGGGTAAGAAAAAAGTGGTTTCTTGATAATGATGAGTTTATTAAAGAAGTAACAGGTGAAGTTTCACAAGACTCGAAAGCAAGTGTAGATCTTGAATATCATATTCTTAATCCTGATGGATTATTTTATGAGGACTTTCAAGATGGATCAGTTGACAGAATCGTTGCCCCTTCATTAATTCAAAGCGCAAGAACTAATGCCCCAATAAATACAAGAGCTGCAGCAAGGGCCGGAGCATATAGTATAATTGTAAAAGATCCAGCTTATATTCATATCGAAAATTGGGATACGATTTTAGCTTCGGAAGATGGTGAAAAAGATGAAGTATTTGAATTAGGCGACCCTTTGAATCCATATCCTGAAGTTGTAAGATCATTAAAATTATTAGAGGGATAGTTTCATGAATACATCCACATATTCCATTTCTCAATAAGCGTCTTCAAAAAACCCGGAATCAAACCAGTTAAGACAAAATTATTGTAAACCAACAATCCATTCCATTTCCCTAAACTAATTACAAGAATTGTCTGATTTGCTCGATATTTCGTCAACTCTTTTCCTTTTTCTAAAGCCAATATATTATCTATAACTATTGCTGCCTGTCTCTTTGAATTCTGTGCTGTTTTCTCTATTGCCACAGAATTTACATCTCCAGCAGAAAAGATATTTAAAAAACCTTCAACTTGTAAATATTCATTAACTATAACTTGATTATTTGCATTTAATTTATCTTTCATATATGTTTCCATAAAGTCAAAATTTGGCTTTATCCCAGTACATAGAAAGGCAATATCTGCTTTAATCTCCCGTTTTTTATCAGTTACAAAGATCTTATCTCCTCTTCTCTTTTCAATTTTTTCATTTAAAATAACATTAACTCCTCTTTTCGTTAAAAAATCATAACTATATCTACCTGCCATTTCTGGATTTCTTTCTATTAATCTATCATGAGAATGGACAATTGTTATCTCTTTACCTCTATAGTGCGTGCATATTTCAGCCGCCAATTCTGTTCCAACTAAGCCTCCCCCAATTATTAAAACGTTTTTTGCATCACATAGCTTTTTATGATAACTCTTTAAAGTATTTGCCCTCATTGTAATAACAACATTCTGTTCTTTAATTGGTAAATCATACTTAGATCCGGAACAAATACATAAGTAATCAAAATAGATCTTCTTTCCCATAACTTTAACATATTTTTCTCCAACTTCAGTTACGCATCCTACAATTATCTTGCTTTTATGTAAATAATGAGTATGCAAAACTTGTATCTTCTTAATATGCTCTGGCTCCACAAGTGTTCTTAATACTCCTGGAGTAAATTCAAAATAATCTTTGGAATCAATTAAAATAGTTTCAAACTTCCCTTCGAGGGCTTTTGCAATCTTACTTCCCGCAAATCCTCCACCTATCACCACAAGTTTCTTCATAATCTAATAAATTACGAACAGTTTAAAAACATAGTTAAAGATAAACCAGTTCGTTCTATAAATCATCAAACATTAAAAAATAATAAAAAAATAAATTTTCTTAGCAGTTATCGACTGATAATGGTCCGGATCCCCGCAAGAATATATCTATTAATGCTGCTATTCCAACAAAATGGAATATCACACTTAGCATATTTCCTCCTGGAATTACCACAGTAAAGATCGCTACTAAAAGGATGATTATCAATGGCCATACAAAGTACCTTGCCTTCAATCCAATAAGTATCGCTAATCCACAAATAATCTCTGCTAAAAGTAAAACCCATCCAAATAATACCGGTACAGGGAAGCCCAGATTTGTTAACATCCCTATAGGTCCATTTGGATCAAGTGCCTTCGTTATTCCAGTAAATAAAAAAAGTGCACCGAGAGTAATTCTTAACAAAAGAATTCCGTAATTATTTCCTTGCATTTTATTACCTCCTTTCACCTATCTTATATAACCAAATAAGATATATAAATTAATTGTTCTTAATTCACCACTGCGTCTTGAGAAAGAATTAAAAACTTAAGTACAAGACTCAGAATCAGCAGAATCTACTATAAGAGTTAATGGAAAATTGGAAGTAATAATAGAATAGTCTAAGTCCCATTAATTGATAACTTTCTCCTTCTGCATCCCCCTCACAGCATCTAAAACTCTACTGTCCGGAGAAAGAACAAAAACATGATCAGTTTTTGATCTAACTGCCCTATAAACTCTCTGTAAAAAGTCTCTTCTTGCTTTGTCTCTATAAAATTCCCAAAAATAATCGGGATGTGTTTTTTGTAAAACCTTCCAAAAAATATCTTTAATATCTGGATTAGGATATTTAGTGAAAATAACAGAGTTGCATATTTCACCAGGAAAATCTATTCCCCGAGAACATTTAGTCGTAAATAAAGAATCTGCTAGTTTTGCCTTGAATAAAGAAACTAATCTCCCAGTTTTATCATTAAATTGCAAATCCTTTAGTTTTTCTTTACTCATCACCCCATTAATTTGTAAGGCGTTTAACTCAATTTCAGAAGGTAAATCATCAAATGCATTAACATGCACTAAAAAAGGCCGTTTAGCGCTCCCCACACAACTTTCCAGCGCCTTGAGATAATCTCTCCTTGTATATCTCCCACTACTGAAATTAGCAAACCTACAATCAATCTCTTTTCCAGTTTTATGTATTTCTATTGTTCCTTGTTGTAACGATTCCGCTTCAATTACCTTAAATTTCTCAATGCCAAAAATGTGCTTCAATACTTCTTCAGAATGCAATGTTCCAGACATCATTACGATTGCTTTAGACTTATCTAAAACCTCCTTAAACTTCTTAGATATATTGGCAGTAACTAAATTAATATACAGATCTCCTTCTCTTCTTTTATAATTAAGATAAGTATCATCAATAAAATCTAAAAAAATTCTTCCTACTTCCAAAGCTCTGTTAGCATAATTCAATTCATCCATGAGAATTTCGTTCTCAATTACAACATTTTCAAGTATAAGCCTTAATACATCAACTATTTTTGTTTCCCTTAAGTTATACAATTTATTTTCATCAATTCCTAAAGCTTGCTTATTTTTTTCCTCAAGTTTTAATAATTCCGTAATTTTTTTAATAGTCTCTCTTTCTTCTTCACTATCGGTTCCAATTAATTTCAAAGACCTCTCTAATCTAGTTAAGTTCAAACTCTCCTGTGTATAAAAGCTATCTAAAAACTCATCAGCCTCATCTATAATCTCGACTTCTGTTTCAGGTTTTCTATCTAATGCTACTTCTAGCTTATATTTTGCAGAATTAAATATAATTATATCTGCTTGCGTATAAGCTTTGTATTGATCATAATACGAACATCCTTCTCTTCTATGATAGAACACAAAATCTTTTCCATTTAATCCCCGATACTTATGTCTTTTAGCATCACTTAAGTTGTTTAAGACAATGTCCGCACTCACTATAGGACTCCAATACGGATTAGATGGCGCAATAGATACTCTCTTTAATCTTCGAACATCTATTTCTTCCAATTTATTTTTGATTAAGGGATTTTTCAAATAATATTCTCTCAATCTATCTATATTTTTTTCCGTTATCCTAATAGTATCCGGTAAAAAAGGATCCGCACAAGATACTCCTGGAACAATAATAGAATCGTGATTTTCTCTACCCGTTAAAACCGCTATCTTCATTTTTCTACCATTAGATTTGTAAAGATACATTTTTTCCATATAATCCTCTTCATATTGCCTTTGAAGACTCTTGATTGGTACAACAATACTCGTTCTCCCCAATTTTCGAGCTATATTTAACGCAACCGCCGACTTCCCGGTACCACACACACCATGAATAAATATAACTTTATCTCCATTCTTTACAGATTCAACAACTTCCTTCACAATATCCTCTTGTGTTTTCCCATTGGAAAACATCAAAGGTTCCAATTTCTTACCCTCCCTAAACAAACTCCAATAAGAATCATCTCTTATTTCTTCAATATTTTTACCTTCATTTTCCATTACATCTAAAAAATTAAAATCTCTAGATTTTTTGAGACTAACAATTTCTTGTTCAGCATCATTTTTCTCTTCTTTAATCTTATTATCTCCACTAATAAATGAATCAATATTTCCGTTTCCCTCAACAAAATTTATATCAGGCATAGTTTCCTCTTTGAATAAGCTCTTTTTAAGTCCAAAAGACTAATGATCTGTCTTTAAATAAATTATTGTTTTAAGAAATCAACTTCTCTCTATTTCTACTCTATTAGCTGCACTATTTATAACAACTCTGTTAGGAACACTTCTTTTAATCTCATTATCTAAACTACCAATATATATTCCTTGCTTTCCTTTATCAATTAACTTTCGATCAATTGTTCCGGATCCCAAAGTAGTCTTCTTAACTTTTCTTGCATTGACTAATTCAAACGCCACATCTATTGCCGTTCTTTCATCGTGAGTGACTTTAAGCCTTAAATCTTTTAATTCTTGTAAAACCTCTTTCGGTACTTTTACTTTAAATCCCTTTTCTTCGAGTTGCGACACAAAATCAATCTTCCTTTTTATACAAGAAATTATAAAGTTGCTATCAAGCAAAACTTCCATATCAAACAAAAGAGATCCAAGTATATTAATGTTATGTTTAAGACTTTGCAATTCTAATAATTTAATGATATTGTTTTGATATAAGAATAGACAGAGATATGTTGAACCATTAAGTAGAGGTATAATTCTTATATAGATCGCTTATTTCAGTTGAAGATAAAGCTCTATTCCAAACAGCGACTTCATCAATCTGACCATTCCAATTTATTGTATTCCCATTCGTACTCCCAATAGTCAAATTACTATTAGTCCAATTAATGTTCCCACTCATCAGAGCACTTTTCGCCGTGACGCCATCCAGGTAACTTCTCTGCCTATTGCCATCATACGCAGAAGCTACATCATGCCAGGTACCTGGATTGAGTCCTAAAGAATTTATTGTATCAGTATTATTTCCAACTGGAATAAACAGTCTCGTTCTTATCCCATCTACCGGATTATCCATCTTCATTAATCTATACCCTCCTCCACTATTTGAGTTACTTTTATCAATTATCAAACGAAATGCTGCATCCAATGTATTCGCTTTTATCCAGGCAGCCATTGTTAATTTATCATTCGTAATATTGACGCTAGGGGAATCAGCTACTTGCACATTTCCACTAACACCATTAACAGACAAACATTTATTTCCATACGCACAGTTTGATGATGACAAAGTCGCTGGAGATATTAAATGTCCATCATTTCCATTCGTCGAAGAGTCTTCTATCACACTTCCCGTACCTTCAAATTCGTAACGTGCGACCAATCCAGACACTGGAAACACGAAAGCGGGTGGATTCACCGGAGGAGGATTAGTAGTCTGTTGACCCTCATCCCCTTTTATTTTGTATGTGGCGGCGATTGCCCCAGTTAGCTCTCTCTCATCTTCCGTGACTACTATTGGAATTACAGAAATACTCGACAGTTCCGAAAGTCCATGTTCCGTATCATTTATATTAATTCTCTTAGATTCCAATTGACTTATTGTCCCATTTATCCTTACTCTTTTAGAATTTTTATTATTTTCCTCAATAACAACATATAAGCCCACAACATTCCCTTCGCCAGCACTTCTCTTTACTACAAAAGTGACATTGTCCCCAACAGTATAAACCGATCCCGGAACAATCTCAAATGTTGAGGTTAAAACTCCTGGCTCTAATTGTCCTCCGGCATCTCTTAGTGCAGGAGCAACAAAAACCCAAATAATTATCACAGCAGCCAAAACTAATAGAATAATCAAAACGGTTGTAATTACGTCACTCAACCCTCTTTTACCTACTCCCTCTTTCATAATTTAATATACTTAATATACTTTAAAAAGCTATCGAGAAGGAGCATCTTGTAGTTAACTATATAAAAGCTACTTCTTACAAATTTTAATGGAACTTGAGGAAACAAAGAATAAATACAATGAATTGTCTAAAAAATTCAAACTTCCTACATTTAAAGAGCTTGACGAAGATTTTGAAATTGGAAAAATAGAAAGAGACAGTGATTGTTTTCTCCGCACTGTGAGGAAACAAATGATGGAAAAAGTAGTAAACTCTCTTGGTTTTCTTGAAATGCTTCTAAATCCAGTAAATGCTCCAAGAATTTATATGGGTTATGTTAAATCTCTAAATTCAGAAGATAGACAAATGATAGAAAAAATATATTCAATATTGGGCGAACTTAGCATAACCTCCATTGATTCTGAATTAATGTATTCAGAAAAAAAAGAAGCTGATTTAATAAATAAAATATACGCAGCTTGGAACGCAATAAAACCTGATTTTAAAAAAATACTAGAGAATATGAAAAAGCCAAATATAATTTCAAAAAAAGAGAAAAGTTATTTCGGATAGTTAAATAGTCTTTTCCAAAATTAAATAATAAGATAATTCTGCTAACTCTCCGATTTCTTTTACTTTAAAACCAACAGACTCACAGAGAGAAATTATTTCTTCTTTTGAGTAAGCTTTTACATCGCCCCAAGTTTTAGAAGAAATAGTCTCTGTTTCGTAGTCGATTACATATTCAATATTCAGTTTATCATAATACTCCTTTCTTTCTTTTAGTGTTCCTTTTTTAATTACACTCAAAAAACAAATTTTCTGCGTTACTTTAAGAATTTCAGAAAGAAATTTATTAGGATTACTTACTGCTCCTAAAGTATTCCATAAAGAAATACTAACTTCAAACTGATTAGTTTTAAAATACTGCGATAATTCTTCCCCATCTAATAAAATAACTTTAACATTATCAAACTTTTTAGCTTCCTCCATGGATCTTTCTATACATTTTTTATCTATGTCAATTGCCGTATAATCATCAACAAGAGAAGCTAATATAGAAAATGCTCTTCCCGTACCACACCCTACATCTAATAAAGTTTTTCTCCCTTTGACAATTCTTTTAACTAAATTCATTTCTTCTTCAAGAAAATCAATATATTTTTTTGGGTATTTTTCTAATGTTAAAGCATAACTTGCATCTTTTATCATTTTATATAACGTTGAAAACTTCCTCTAGAGAAATCTCCAAAAACGTTATTGGCATCTTAATTCCCCATTTCCTTAATGTATCTGGATGAATTTCTCCAAAGTATCCAATTTCGTTTCCATCCAAAACTATATTTCCACTCCTCCCTTCAATTAAACCATTCTTCTTTTCCTCTTTTAACGTATATGAAAAGCCTAACATTTTTGTTAAATAATCCAGTACTTGTTTCAGTTCGGTAAAATTAGATGGAGAAAGGGCAATGGCAAGTTTTTTTTCTTCTTGCACACCTGTTTCAGCTTTTACTGATTTACTTAAGGAGAAAACCGTCCCTATTTCAAACATCTTTTGGGGATATTCATTATCTTTATTTTCAGCAAAAGTTCTCATTATCGGAATAAATAAATTTGGTCTCAAAAATTTGTAATCGGTCTTTGAGTTTTCCACTTCTATCTTCGTCCCAAGTTCAATTTCATCTTTTTTTACCAGATGAAATGAAGAAATTTCTAAAAGCCCTAATCCAATAAGAATTTCAGCAATTTTTCTCTCAAGTTTACCTTTCTTTTGCTCTTCTCCGATTGTTGCAACTTTTGGTATCTCAGGAACAAGATTATCATATCCGTAAGCAATAATGATATCCTCTATAACATCAACTTCATGTAAAATATCTACTCTCCATGCTGGCACAAATACGTTACCTTTCCCATACTCATATCCCATTTTTGCAAGTAATTTTTCCAAATCTTTCTCTTTTAAGTTTAATCCGGATAATTTGTTTACATTTTCAAGACTTATTTTTATTTTATCAGGAGAAAGATTAGGGGTAGTAATCTTTTTGTCATATGTAAGATCCATCGCGAATATTTTGCCGCCCATTTCGGCTAATGTGGTGAGTATTATGTTGAGTACTTTACTTTGTGTCTCAAAATCAAATCCCGAACATTCAACAAATACATCACTAGTATTCTCAGTTATCTTTCCTGTGAGATGACTATTAATTATCGGAGGCATCGATAAAATATTCTTGTTTGCATCTATGAAAATTGGGAACCTATCCATATCTTTGAGTAAATTAGCATACTCTCTTCCAGTAGGATGTCGCTGTAAGATTTGTAAGCCGTTCATTTCCTCTTTCATTTCTAAAGGAATAAATTTAATATGGCTTGGTGCTCGCGCTTCATAGGTAATTGGTAATTTAATTTTCTCTAAAGGATATATACCTATTGCAGATTTCTTTCTATTTCTCCCAACAGTAATATGCAATTTCTCTTGCATATCTATTATCTCCTTAATTTTTTCATCATCAAATTTAAGTCCTTTAACAATCGCACAAGTCGTGTAAGGTCTTACAGACTTAACAGACGAGTCTATAATAACCTTGTAATCTTTTTCCGGATTATTTACTCTGTATTTTTTCAATCCAGTTTCCTTCCCTAAAAATGCTTTAAACGCTCGCAAGAATCCATGCATTGAAATTAAATCAGGCCTATTTGGCATTACTTCTATTTCTAATTCGTCTTCATTTAGAGTTGCAGCTGTTCCAAACAAATTTATTTTTTCAACTATCTCAGGGGTCAATTTCACATGTTTCTCAATTTCTTTTCTTGGGAATGATATATTTGCCATTTTATTTCCACCTTCCTCTTTCTAACATTGTTCCAATTATTCCAAATCCAGCAATATCTTTCCAACTATCTTCTCTGCTTTCCCTATCATTAATGTCTTTTTCGATCATATTTCTTAACCGCTCTATTTTTTCCTCAATTCTTGTTAAAACACCCAATTTTCCCATTTTATCAACATTTTTATCCCCGTACATCTTATTCTTCTGAATAAGAATTTCTTTCATCTCATCTGCTATTTTCTTCATTTCTTCTTCATTCATCTTGTTTTCCAATCTCCTCCTATAGACCAAGCTTCAACAATTTTATTGTTAGAAATCTTATGGATAATTAACTCCTTAAGAATTTTATTTCCTCTTTGCAAGGTTATTAAACTAATAACCTTATTTTTCTCAGCAAACATGTTATCTATTTTAATTTTAAATTTTTGAGAAGAATTATGAGAAGTTAAAACATTATTTTTTACTCCTTCAATTCCCCTAAGAACGTTATGAGATCTTAATAGATGAGCAACATACTTTTTATCAATATATTTAGGAATTTCATGAATCCTCTTATTATTCCATACTTCTCTAACAAAATCTCTTATTAATTTTTTATTTTTCTCCATCATTTTATCCAGAACCTCTTATTTCTTAGTTCCTTTAGATCATTAGAATACATTTCTCTAAGATCTTTAATTCTATAATAATCCATTATTATTCTATCAAATCCCTGCCCCCACGCCAAAACCGGAATATCTTCCCCAAGTAATGGAACAACTACTTCAGGACGGAAAATTCCTGCTCCACCTAATTCTATCCATTCTTTTCTTTCGGGATGAAACACCTCTACCTCGACAGATGGCTCCGTATACGCAAAGAAACTTGGTCTAAATCTTATTTTTTCAAACCCCATTTTCCTATAAAACTCTCTCAGATACCCTAAAAGATGCATAAAATTAGCGTTTCTATCAATAACTATACAATCTGTTTGATAAAATTCAAAGGAATGTTTCCAATCAACAGTTTCGTTCCTAAATACTTTTCCAAAAGAGAAAAATTTTGCCGGTAAATCTTCTTTCTTTAATTTAGTGAGCGTTCTTGCAGATAAAGAAGTTGTATGTGTTCTAAGAACAACTTTTTTAGCATCTTCTTCTTTCCATTTGTAATTCCATCCCTTACTTCCTTCAACTCCAGATTCATGTGCCTTTTTCACACTTTCAACTATTTTCTTATCAGGAAGTTTTCCTTGAACGTCTTTTAAGAAGAAAGTATCTTGCATTTCTCTCGCAGGGTGATCTTGTGGGGTAAACAAGGCATCAAACACCCAAAACGAACTATCAACTAACGGTCCATCCATTTCCTTAAAACCTAAATCGGTCCATATTTTTTTAGCATATTCTATCGATTGATTGACAAAATGTTTCTTTCCTCCATAAACTCTTGGCACTGGTGCTTGTACATCATATTTTCTAAATTTCTTGTTTTTCCAATTCTTTATAATTTCTGGAGTCAATTCCTCAACTAAATCAGACTCTATTTTCATTCCAGCAATTTTCTTTCCAAGCTCAGTCAACTCAAATGTAACTTTCGTTTGTGTCTCAATTTCAATTATTTCTTTTCTTCTTTTTAAATTCTCAAAAGCGAACATTTGCTCTGGAGACAAATTTATTCTCTCCAAAGGCAAAGAATCTAAAAACTGTTCTTCAAGAAATTTTTTTACAATTTCTTCTTTCTTAGCAATAAGAGATATCTTCCCATTATTCAAACTAATTAATGCTTTATCTTTTAGAACCCCGATAGAAACTTTAAACTCATTATCAGAAAGCTTGGATATTTCTTTTGCCTCTTCTAAAGTAAGATGATTATCATTTTCCAAAACCATTATGAGCTTTCTTTCAGGCAAATTATTCTTCTTATAGTATATTCCGTTAGTTCCTAAATTTATCATCTCTTTGCTTGCAAAATTCAATTTAAGGACACCCTTACTCTCTAAAAATTTAAGCGCTCTTAAAACAGAAGTATAATCTTCTTCCGTATTCTTAATTATTCCATCGATTTCTAAATTCAGAAAAGGAACTACTTTTCTCTCTAGGGGAGATAATTTCTCTTTTATTTCATCCAAGTCGCTCATGATAATCATACTTTACAACGTATTAAAAAGATATTGTTTTTTGAACTGATTGATAAGTCTGCTGTGAAGATGCTCCTAAAGAAGTCATTAATGCAGAAAATCCTTCTTTTGACTTAATATTGGCACCGACTATATTCGCCTTAGCTTTTCGACATATCCTAATATTTCTTATTATTCTACTTAGTCTTTCAGCCTTACCTTTTTTACTTAGTATAGATATCTCATCTACATTTATTCCAATCAAGACATTTTTCTTAGCTGCAATTCTCGCTAATATTTCATTTAGCCCAGAATCTAAGTTTTTCAGAGTGTCTTTCCTCCTGCCTTTCTCAACAGAAACCAAAACATTCACATTTCCTTTTTCAAGAATTTTCCTATTAAATTCATCGTCTTTCGCTTCAATTATTTCCATATATTTCTGTTCCATTAAATTTCTTTCCCAAAATTGCCTTTTCCAGCTCCCTCACTTCCGGTCCAATAATTGCAGTTCTAATTCTATTCTTTCTTATCATTACAGCGGCATTTTGATCCAAAACAAAATGTTGACCAGCTTCAAACTTTATCTTTAAAGCTATTCTCTCAAATTCTTTCCATGAAATATTTCTAATAAGTTTGGCATTTCTATTCTTTCGAGGATCATCACTATAAAGTCCATCGACATTGGTTATATTAATAAAATCTGCTTTAAGATGATGTGCAAGTTTTGCTGCAGTGCCGTCACTCGTTGAATTGGCATCGTATCTTAAAGCCCCACATATAACAACATTATTTTTTTCTAACTCATTCCTTACATCGATCATATCTCTAGGAAGGACATCATTCGCCTCCTTCCCAAAAAATTGTATTAAAAACATTGCATTCATCCTCGTTGCTCTAATCCCTGCCAAAGATAATTCTTTCCTATTCCTCCCTTCCGCTCGGAGAGCTTCAATATATTTCCTCGCAATAACCCCTCCCCCGCAAACAATGACAAATTTATGCGTTCTATAATGCTTTCTCAGAGTTTTCTTAAAATTCTCTAAAAATTTATAATTAATTTTATCGGGAATCATTACGCTTCCCCCTAAAGATATCACCACCTTCTTCATCCCTTTAAATAATATTGTTTTTATTTAAAGATTTGCTATTCTCTCACCATAATAGAAAAATTTAAACAGTTATCTTTAAAAAAGAATAAATTTCATATATACACGATGAAAAATAAATCAACAAAAATTGCTTTAACTCTCAGTCTAGTCTTAGCGTATTTAGGTATCGGTATTTCTCTCTATAAATTACACAGTTGTCGTGCACCACAAAGCACAACAGCTCCTCAATCTCTTATAATAAATCCAGACAACGTTTCTGTTTATTCTGAGATAAATGAGGATAACTTAATTAAGTTTCTCAACTTATCAAAAATTCCAAGAGAACATGTAAGAGGTTTGGAATTTGTTATATCAAAAGAAAAATTACCCTCTCGTTTAGGAGAGCTACAAGAGGGCCTATCTTACTGCCCGCGAAGAAAACAAATTGTCTTATATGGTGATATAATAGACGAAAAAATCATACATGTACTTGGACATCACGTTTTTACTAAACTTTTAACTGTAGAACAAAGAAAAGATTTTGAAAAATCCCTTACTAAATATCTAGAAGCTGCAAGAGTAAATAAAGCTAATTC
>CAZQLX010000008.1:0-1522 GCA_964594495.1 Candidatus Woesearchaeota archaeon
CCCGCAATTGGACCCGGTCCAATGGCAATGGCTTCCCAATCTTTATTTTCGGCCCCGTTAAGATGATACATCACAACTAATTCTCCTTCTTTGTTTAGTCCATAGACCCGATTTCTTATAGGATGCGTTGGGTCGGCAGGAGTGCAGCTATTCGCACCGTCTCTTTGTACCCACATAATTTTATTATTTTTCCAACTTGGTGCCATGCCCGACCTTTCACACAGCCGAGGATTTTTAACATACCCAGCAATCGATGATGCTCCAAATGTAGGATTAAGAACGCCCCCAGTCAATGTCGTTCCTTGAGTATTAGCACTTGCAGAGTCTCCAGCCTCGTTATATGCTCTCAATCTATAATGATAAGTCGTTCCAGGTAGAAGTCCTACATCTTGATATATTAAAACATCTACTCCTAAAGTTGCTATATCTGTAAATGTTCCCCCAGAAGAAGTAGATCTTGACAACTTATATCCAGTTTCAAAATCAACATTCGTCCATTGTAAAGTAATAGAATTACTTGTCTGCCCTGTAACATTGAATGTTGGAGGCGTCGCAGGCCTACGCAATACAAAAGTTATGTTTACACTTTTGTGATTATCCAATGTAAATGTACATGTACTAGTTATTCCGCTACAATTCTTCCCCCACAACTTAATATCGTGCCCTGTCGCTGGTGTTCCGGTTAAAGTAATGACAGTATTAGCATTATAATTCACACTGCAGCTACTTCCACAATTAATTTGATTTCCTTGCGAGGGACTACTTGTACTTGTCACAGTGCCTTCTCCATATTTCTCAACGCTTACCGTATAAACATTTGGCTCACATCCCTCATCTACAGTAATATCGCAATCATTATCAATATCATCTCCGCAACTTTCTGTCAATCCCGGATTTCTATTTGAATCTCCATCATCACAGTCTATTTCCGTATGCAAACATAATGATCTATCTTGCCCGACGCCGTATCTGTCACCATCGCTATCAATACAATCTAAATCCTCTTCACATAAACCTGCAGTAGTACAGTGCTCGTTGTCTTCACATAAAGAACCATCTTGAATATATCCATCTCCCGCGCTATTACATACTAAGCAAGTTTGACTTCTATCAATATCTGGCAAACAATGAGTTTCAATAATAGGATCTTCTGTAACTTCATTTTCAGTTCCTCTTATCTTATAAACGTCTTTCACAGGAGCAGTTAACTCCTTGCCGGTTGAACTAACTATGATTGGTGCAATAGAGATGCTTGCAACATTTAATAATCCAGAATTAGAAAAATCAATTCCCACTCTCCGTGTTTCTAATTGATTAAAATCTGTATAATTAAATCTATAAGGTTTTTGATTTTTCTCCGTATCTTCAAGGATAACAATCACTGCAACAACATTTCCTTCCCCATTATTTCTCTTAATAGTTAAGTTAACTTCTTTAGTTGGATCAGTTTCATTTATAAAAACACTATCTTTTTTTATTTCAAAATTAGAACTTAATGTCCCAGAATCAATTTGTCCCCCTG
>CAZQLX010000008.1:1553-26013 GCA_964594495.1 Candidatus Woesearchaeota archaeon
AATAAGAACAACTGCAGCCAAAACAAGCAATATAATTAATACAGTTGTAATTACATCACTTAATCCCTTTTTATTTTTCATCTCCCCTCTTTATATTGATAATAAAATCAAAATGAACTTATTAAAGCTTATCATTATGTTTCAATTTTGTATCTATTCCCTCCTTCTGAACAAACAGAATATAATTCACTGTACGGATAATGCATTACTTAGGTGGCCTGGTTTTACAAGCTATCCATTAGAGAACTGTGTGGGGTGGATTACAATTCGTGCGTAGTTCTTTATAATTGTGGGTTTTTCTCTCTTTTCTCAAAGAATCCCACATTTTTAAGGAGAAAGAATAAAATAGTTGCAAAGAAAACAACAAGTATAATTATAATCACAATTGTAATGTTTTCTTTTATCCAAGACGGTTCGTCTATCCCATCAGAGCTGTCTGCATCATCCTGGTCTAAACTTGAATTAGTAAAGTCTTCATCATTAGAATTATCATCATCTCCAAAATCATCAATATTTTCATCATTAAGATCTTCATCATCGATGTCGTCATTACTTGTAAGCCACGATGTGAAATAAATTCTAGCACTGGTACCGTTACTTAAAATATCTTCAACCTCGAAATAAATGTCAGCAGCCTCGTCATCATCTGCATCAATTTCCACATTGTCTCCTTCGCTAATGTTAAACCGAATGTTTCCAGGATTTATTTCTAAACTAGCATTAAAGCCATGGATATTTCTCAATTTCAAAGAATAATTTTCTTCGAAGTAAACAAAAGTGCAATTGTCTCCAATTGACAAGGTTTTTGTATACCCTTCTAACAATTGATCTTCATCAATAAAGCAAGTAGTTGTTGGTGGATTAACAAAATCAGTAATGTTTGCTTTAAAGCTAAAGTTTACGCTATTATTTACATTTCCTGCCAAATCTTGAGCATAAATATTTATTGTGAAAGTGCCATTAGATAAAGGATAATAATTCTCTTCAAATCCAGTATTTGAAGAATTTGCGTTAAGTGTTTTATTGGTAGCGCCTCGGTTTAGAGAATAATTAACTACGCCTTGCTCATCTAAGGCCACTTTAATCAAGATAGGAGATCTATTATATTCCGCCCCATTTAAAGGCGAAATAACTTTCACATTAGGAGAAGTAAAATCGTTTTGAGGGGGCAGAGCGGTACCACCCGAAATAGTATAATTACTCCATCCACTTACATTAAATACAACCGTGCCTGTTAAGGAAGTAAAGTTCCAGCAACTTGGCGTTGTTGTAGCATTACAAACAAGTCCATCTCGCTTTATAGTGGGATTACTTAAAGAAGGAACATCGTACAAAGTCACGTTTGCAGACAAATTCAAAGCTGCTCCTTTTATTTCCACGAAATTTGGTTTTATAATTAAATTTGAATCCAAATTGCTTGCTGCACCAGCAATCTCCCTTAAAAATTTAATCTCACCAACATTTCTCTTTGCTAATAAAAGTTTACTTCCTGATCCGACGGTAGAAATACTCTTGATACTACTATCAAATATACTTATATCCTCTACCGATGCAACCTTAATCTTTAATCCGTAATACCCACTACTTAATCCTGTAACATTTATCATTTCAAAAGTGTTATTCTTAGACTCAACATTTTCTATAACAATTGCGTTATATTTAGGAGAACGAAGGGTTACATTTTTTATTATGTTATTTGCCCCCCTTGAAAAAGTCAATCCAATCTCCCCATCTTCAATATAATTATTATACAAAAGATTAGAATTAGTATTGTCCACATATATCCCATAATTATCACTATCGTATAAATTATTTCCAGAAATAAGGTTTCCCCTACCTGCCAAGATTCTTACTCCAATCACATTTATTCTAAGGGTATTATCAAGTATTTGTGAATTAAATGAATCTTTTACCTGCATCCCGCTCGTATAATTTTTTATGATTAAATTCTTAACAACTGTATTATTTGCGCCCAAAATATAAACTCCATACTCTCCTCCCCTTTTTCCTGTTATTACATTCCCCTTGCCATTCAAAACAACATTATTTGCAATTATTTTAAAACAAGTTTCTACTCCGTTTAAATCCCGCGTTAGATTATATTCCCCGGAACTCTTAATTTCCCCGCAAGTATCAATTTCTCCAGGATTAAGCTCCGCCAATGCTTTCCCAGTTAAATTATTAATAAAATAACTAGCTAAAAAAATAATCAACACGAGTACGACCAAGACAATTAATTTTCTTACAGCCCTCTTTTTCATATCTTTTATTCATCTTTTCTATATATAAATCTTACAGTATCATTTCGAAAGGTTTATTTATATTCTAATTTATCATTGTAGAGCTATGTCAAATAAAAAAGGGGTTTCAGATGTCATTGCCACAGTAATGCTTATTTTACTAGTAATTGTGGCAATTGGTATTCTTGCTGGAGTTTTAAAAGGTTTTATTGGAGAAAACAAAGAAGTTACCGAAGCTAAAGTCGTTCTTTTAAGAGAAGACATAAGAATCAATTCAGTACAAACACAAAATTTAAACAACATTAAAGTTGCCCTAACTAGATATACACAAAACGATATCGAGACCAACATTAGTAACTATAATAGAACACTAAGTATCACTATTCAAGAAAAAGCAAAAATTGATGCGGTGTCTGTCATTGACGTTTCAAGTAGTATGATGAATTGCAGGGGCGATCCCTCTCTTCCAAGCTCCAATCCGGCCAGTACAGGGGGTGTGTACGATTGTTGCGTTACCCCTGGAAAAGAATTTTGTAAAAATTCTTCACTTTGTACATCTTGTAACGGAATTTGGACACCAAAGCTTGAAGAAGCACAAAACGCATTAAAACAATTTACAGACATCCTTATTCCGAATTCTGAAACAGATAATAAAATAGGCATTTCCGGATATCATAATAGAATAGCAAAAGAAAATTACCTTCCCCTTTCTTCAAATCCTACATCAATTAGGGATAAAGTAGATACATTAAACATTAGTAGAGGAAGTTGTATTTGTTGTGGAATTCTAAATGCAACAGCTTCTTTCTCTTCTTCCTCTTCGGATAGATTAAAATTTATCATCCTTTTAAGTGATGGAAGACCAAGTCCAAATGGAAATTGTTCAACACGTGTCGGACGCAGCGTTGGTGATTTAGACGGTAACGGAAGCGCAAATGACCATGAAGATTATGCAATAAAAGATGCGTTTGATGCAGCTTGTAGCGCTCAAGCAACATATAAAATAAATATCTCCACAGTTGCATTCGGGATAAACGCCAATGATCCTGTTCTCAAAAATATATCAGAATGCGGCAAAGGAAGTTTTTATAATGTTGATCAGATTGAAAACGTAGGCAATCTTTATAACCAAATAGCCTCGCTTCTGTCACAGCTCACAGTAGCAAAAGAAGTGAATCAATCCAAAGTTGTTGAAAACGAACCGCGAAATATAAATTATATTCTTCTAATATTTTACAACGACACAAATGTATATAGAGAAAAAATCGAGGACATTTCATTTAATCTTCTAAAACGTACATATACATTTAATCTCGAAGGTAAAATTTCTAACATAAACAAAATAGAAGCTTACCCAGTTATTCTTACTTCCGACAATAAAGAAATTCTAGGTACAAAATTCGGCACCTGGCCCGAACAATCCGTAATTTAAAGTAAGTAAATTCATTTATAATTCCCTATCTCCCAGTCAGATAATCACTCCAATTTTGAAACATCTCTTCCCAAATTCCATAATTCAAATCTTCATCGTATATTTCATAATATTTTGCCCCAAAAGTATTATTTCCGTGCCTAAATCCATTTTCTGGGACATCATCCCCAATGGTATAATTGCATAAACTGTGCAATCTCCAGCTGCCACATGCCTGAAATGCTATTGGTAACCCCAACCCTTTAGCTCGTAATAATGTCTGCCCGTATGGAACATCTATTTTAGGTGCATCGCCTCTTAATAATTCCTGAAAAAACAAAACTTTTGGATTCTTCACACCATCAAACTCATTTGAAATACGAGTAATCAGCTCTTCATTTAGTGATCCTTCTTCGACAGTTTGTCCATCATCAGAAAGAGAAAAATAAGGAATTATTACTTTTTTATTTGGAAAAGCATCTTGTACGGCATGAATATTTTCAATAGTAGATTGTACAAATAGCTCTCTTGTATATCTAGTATCATGCGTAATCCTCCCAACATCAATATCTCTTATCTTTCCAATTCCAAGTAAACCTATCATAATTGTCGATAATGTTGAATGATCCTTCAGCATTACTCTTTCCCCGATTGCAGTATCAAAAACCCGATACTCGGAAAGATTCTTCATAAACTCTCTAAAAGATTCTTGCGATTCTTCATGCCACGGTAACGGAGTCCCGATATAAACATCCGTCCCAACACTTAACCCTGGGTCTCTGATGCTATGAAGCATATTATCATTCTGCGCAGAATTATTCACGTATATTGGAACTTTGTTTGCATTTATATGAATACTTAATTTTTTATTCTCTCCTTTTGCTTGAACTTGAGAAACCGCATCATCAACTCCGTAATTGTCTAAGTCGAAATTATAAACTGGACCGACAACTCCTTTGTCAAAATCAATCCATTCCATCCTCCAAGCATATCCATCAACAAAATCTTTATCCAAATTATAAATTCTATTAAGTCTTTGGCTCACATCCACCCTATCTCCTCTTCCCAACACATAAATTCCTTCGTAAGGAGTTTTCTTTGCTTCAGTAAAATTATAATCTGTAAATACTCTGGAAACTTTAATATTGCCTTCTAAACTCCCAGTTACTATTTCCCCTTTGTCGCTTATAAAAAAAGGATAGACACTAATACTCGATAAACTTTGCAAATTATGCTCAAGATAATTTGTATTTATACGCTTAGTTTCTAATATATTTAAACTGAAATTTCTCTGAATTCTCTTAGTATTTCCCTTTTCATCTTCTAAAATAACAAACACTCCTTCAATATCGCTCTCCCCACGATTGTATTTTACTACAAAACTAATATTTCCATTTTCCTCTAGTTGCACAGAATTTCTTACAATATCAACTTTTGCAGTTAGAGCATCGATATTAATCTGCTCTCCAGTATTCGTCAAAAATGGGTAAACAAATACCCATATAATCATTACTCCTGCAAGTACAAGAAGAATAATTAGTACGGTGGTAATTACATCACTCAATCCTCTATTGTTAAATTTTTTCATCTCTTTATACTAAAGTATAAAAATTAATCTATATAAAATAATCGCTTAAATACGCTAAACCATAATTATCTTTGCCCGATAGATTAACGGCCACGTTTAAATAAAAATAGCATGTGCCTGAAGCATATTTGTACAATCCAGTTTAGACAGTATTGAGGTATTATTTAAAAAAGTGTGCTTAAGCCTAACTTATTCTAGGTACAAAATATAACGGCACACCATTTCCCTCTTTCATGCCATAATATCCATGGACTATTTTTCTTGAAGTTGAAGAAAATGTAATCGCCCCACCTTCAATTTTTGCTCCCCTTACAGCATCTCTTTTAGCAATTGGTTTCGAATTAAATACATCTTCTACGCTTTCATTTCTTTCTCTTGTCCATATGTAAACATCAGCACCCACATCTAATCCAGGCCCATCTATATCATCCTCAACTTGTCCATTTGTTTTAATGATAATTAATCTTCCATCGGCAGATATATCTGCTCCAATTGGATTTATATTATTAGGAGTTGATTCGTCTGGGACAGAAAAATCAATTGCTGCCACTCTTTTCAATTGAGCAATTTCTTTATTTGGTAAATCTCCTATAGAAACCTCCGTTCTATATACCCCTCTTACAGCTTCAGAACTTTCCATACATCCTCTGCCTTCAACATCTCTTGTTATTAAATACAAGTATCCGGTTATAGGATCAACAAACATTGCCTCAGAATCATGTACACAATCAGGATATTTCAAATAAATTCTTTCAGCACTTATGTTCTTTATCTGCTTTTCTGAATAAGGTTGCTTTAGAACACCACTTGCCCTTATTCTCGGTTCTTTAAATCGGTATATCTCAGCATCTTTACCATCGACAACTCCTCCAGAAATTCCCCCGACGTAAACATACCATCCAAGCTTCTCATTAATTTTTACAGGTCCAATAGCAATATCTCTTTTATCCATTAATTTATCTTCTCCCAGTCCTTCCATTCTGTAAGCTCTAAGTAATTTGCCCAGATCATTTATAGCGAAAACCTCCTTCCCATCACCACCATTTTCAATCCAAAATACCTTTGGACTTTTCCTACTCGCCACAATTCCAGAAATCCCGCCTGCAATTCTTTCATTTCCGTCAAAACTCACATAATAAGTGCCTACCTCTTCAGCATCCCCAAACCCCAATTGATCATAATTACCTCTGAAATTAAAACTATTGACAACAAACGCATTCCTAAAGTTTCCTAGAAAATAGAGAATCAAAAAGATTACAACCGCCACGATTAGAACAACTAATATCGCAACCAGAACTTTTTCACTACTTTTTTTCATTACAATAAAACACCTTATACCTATTTAAACTTTTTTCGCGGTCAATATGCCTTTGCAAAATAAGCAAGAGTTTTCGTTTTATTTCCGGATTTAACACATATACCTTCTTTCTTTACATATTCTACGATTCTAGAATTTGCACCGCCGCACTCCAATTTTATTTCATCCTCAATTTTAGGATCATCAACCATAAAAGCTTTGACAATCTTTCCCTCATTTAATTTCTTTTTTAATTCTGTCATATTTTTAGCCTCATCAATCTTACTTTCCAAGTACATTTTAGCTTTAGTAAACAAATTAATTTGAATTTCCTCTAACAAATCAGTTATCTTTTCAATATCTGTCTCCTTAATATTATCTTTCTTACCTGTATCTCTGCGTACAATAGTAATTTGCTTTTTTTCTATATCTTTTGGGCCGATTTCTAATCTTATTGGAATACCTCGGAGTTCCCATTCATTAAATTTCCAACCTGGGTTATAATCTCTATCATCCAAAATAGGATTAAATTTAGCTAATTTCTTTCCAATTTCTTTAGCTTTAGAAAGAACTTTATCTTTATTATCCTCATTGAAGATAGGCACAATAACAACTTTGTTTTCGGCAATTCGTGGAGGTAAAATAAGCCCCTTATCATCTCCATGAACCATTACTAATGCCCCAATTAATCTTGTTGATATTCCCCAAGAAGTTTGAGATGCATATTGATCTTTTTCATCTTTTCCTTTAAATTTAACATTAAAAGTCTTAGAAAAATTTTGCGCTAAATTATGAGATGTTCCCATTTGTAATGCCTTTCCATCAGGCATCAATGCTTCAACAGTCATTGTTGTTTTAGCTCCGGGAAATGTTTCTCTTATAGATTTTTTTCCAACAGTTACAGGTATAGCTAGCAATTCTTCGATTAGTTTTTTATATTGATTTATTATTACATTCATATCATCTTCTGCTTCTTTTTCAGTTTCAAAAACGTTATGTCCTTCTTGCCATAAAAATTCTCTTGTCCTTATAAAAGGTTTAGTCTGTTTTACTTCCCATCTCAGTACATTACACCATTGATTGAGTTTCAAAGGCAAATCTCTCCATGATCTTATCCACTTCGAATAAGAATCGTACATAATTGTTTCTGAAGTCGGTCTGATAGCTAATAACTCTCCTTCTTCTGTATCTTTAACATATGCTAATTCCGGTGCAAATCCCTTCGCATGTTCCGCTTCTCTCTTGAAAAAAGAGTCGGGAATTAATAAAGGAAAGTAAGCATTTCTAACATTTAATTTTTTTAAAACAGCATTGAAATTTTCTTGAATTTTTTCCCAAATCTGATAAGCGTTTGGTCTAATAATCATAAATCCTTTAATCGGAGCATAATCTGCTAACTCCGCTTTTTGTACAACTTGTGTATACCACTCAGAAAAATTTTCATTTTTCTTTACAGTTATTCCCTTACTATCTCTCTCATTATCTTTATCGTTTACATCATTCATGCCTTTTTTAACTCGTGCTCTTTCCATTTATCTCTCTAGAATGTTACTTTATTAAATCTTATGATTAAACTGCATTTACATTATATGGTCCGACAACAACATTTCCATCTTGATCCTTTATTGTTAAAACAGCTCTATCCGGATTAGTTAAGAAATTTACAACTGCATATCCGTCGCATGGACTATCGACAGTATAGTACATTCCCTCGCTCCATGTCCCAGAGGAAGCACTCGCACATCCCCCAACATTTTCTTTTAAGTTTGCTCCGGGAACGACCATCTCTACAAGCTGTCCATAACTTTGAGCTTTGTCAATTCCCCCCATATGCAAATCCCCAGAAATAATAATAACATTCTTTATATTGTTATTAGTAATAAAATCTACAATACTTCTCCACTCTGTTAAGTATGCTCCCCAACTCTCTCCACCAGTAGTTTTACTGCTCGATGGATTAACAATCATATCGCTAAAAATGATTTTCCATTTTGCATTTGAATTTTGTAACCCATTCTTTAACCACTGTAACTGTCCATCTGCTCCTAAATCATTTCCATCTAATGCACTCTTTTGTGCATTGTCCGCATCCAATCCAGGATCTTTCTGACTTCTTTCATCTAAAACAAAAAATTCAGTTTGTGCATATCTAAACTTTTGCCATATTCCCTTAACAGTGTCCGCATTTGATGCAAAAGAATAACTAGGAACATATTCTTTATACACCTGATAAGATTGTGCTTTTCGAGGATAGGTTTTATCTCCATTATTGACCCCGTAATCGTGATCACTCCACTGATGTGCAATGCTCATTTTTCTTAAAACTTGATTCACAAATGGAGCCATAACTCCCCCGGTATTGTACAAATCTTTAAACATCGTTCTCTTTTCATCAATCGCGACATTCAAGTCTGCAGCATCTGGATCTCTATGATCAAAGTCTCCTCCAATAAAAGCAAACTTTGCGCCCTCTCCTGCCGCATTAGCAAATACCGGACTCGAAACCACCTGGTCGGCCCTCTTAAAATCACTTAGTACAATAAACTTGAAATCTCTCGAAGCACTAGAAAGAGCAAACGTGTTGAATGAAGGATAATTAGTTACAAATTGAGGAACATCGTTTACTAAAACATTAAGATAATACTTTGTCTCAGCATTCAAACCATTTAATGTGATAATCTTCGTAAAATCGCTTCCAGAAGTTGTTGATCCGCCATCAACAATTGAAGCTCCAGTTAATAAAGAATTAGTTCCATACTGTATTTTTACATTAGCTGCACTACCTGTTCGAACAAATATTTTAGCACCATCTGTAGTTACTCCTCCAACAACAGGACCATGAGTCATGCTAATTCCGCTCACTAGAGTGGCCTCATTTACCACAGAAGAGAAACCCGAATCTCCAGCATTATTGTGCGCCTTTATTTTATAATAATACAAAGTCCCAGCTGTTAGTCCGGTATTACGATAACTCGTCCCGGTCACTCCGGAAGCAATATTACTATATGTTATCCCTCCATCTATTGATCGATATATCTTATAATTATCTGCTCCGGATACCGCATTCCATGTTAAGCCAATTTCAGTAGTTGATACAGCATTTGCCACTAATCCGGTCGGTGCCGAAGGAACTGTTGGTGTCCCCCCATTTGCAGGTCTAATAACTATAGATATACTTATCTGCCCTCCTCCTCCATTTTCACGTGGAAAAGTTACAGCACGATCTCCCGTCGCCCCCCCGCTTTCTAAAACATCATAAGCGACAGCATGTCCATCTTGCCCAATAACAAATTTAGATAATTGAATCATACTGTTTGGGGCATCCATAAGTGCCCCATCGTCTGAAATCCATATACACAGTAACATACCCCCACTAACTCCGCTTGCTGAAGGACAAATAATTTTATCGGTGGTTGGTGTTCCAAGATCATGAGCGCTTCCGCGTCTCGCTAAAGCACTATCAAAAATAGGATTAACGGTGTCGGCACCTCGGACAACAACAAGAGTTGCTCCTGCAAATCGATGTGCCTCTTGACCAGGTAATTGCCAAGTATAACTTACAGGTTCACTTGCTGTTGCAACTTTCCAGAATGCTCCTCCGACTAGATCCCAACATTTAGTTCCGCTTCCCCATCTGCAATCTCCTGTAACAAATCTCCATCCTGCCGGAGGTTGTCCAATAGGTGCATACTGTGAAGGCGTATCCCAATAAGGAATATCATCGATAGCTGGTGGCTCTCCAAAGGGAGTATAATCAGAATTAAATAATACAACGAACAAATCTCCTGGTTGATAATTTGTCGGTCTTGGAATCACAATCGTAGGAGAGGTCTTTGGAGCTTGAGCTTCAACGTCACTAACGACTTCAATTCCTCCCCCTCCACAATTCGTAGAACAAAGCGTTCTTATCTCCACGGTATTTGAAAATACATTTCCTATTGATGCATTATATGCTTTTATTTTATAACAGTAAGTTGTACTCTCTAATAATCCACTATCCTGGAAAGTCATTACTCCAGTACCAACATTTATTGGAAGTATATTTGACAATTCTATAAATGATCCTGTAGAGCTGCATGTCCCCTGTTTTCTCTGTATTCTAAATCCTTCTTCATTATTACTATTATCATCCCAGGTTAACAACGCAGCTAAAGGAATATTTGCTATCGCCTGTAAATTACTTGGAGCATTTAATGTTGGTGGTTCTGGACTTCCAGGCATTTCCCTAATTTTGAAACTATCTGAGTATGATAATCCAAATGTCCTTACAAATTGGACTGAGATCTCCGAAGCGTTTACAGTAAAGTTACCAAATCCTATTAAATTAACTCCTCCTTCTTCTCCTTTCATTTTCGCAAAATATCCTGCTTCACTATCTGCTGTATTTATAACATAGTTTCCTCTTCCCGCAGTTCCAATAATCATAAATACTGTCCCATTTCCTTTTTTGTATAAATTATCTGCTCCTGTATCCGCAACACAACTTGAAACATACGAATTCGCATTCGCACATTTCAACTGTTTACTTCTTTGATAAGTATGGTCATGTGCTTGCAATACCAAATCAACTTTCTTTTCAATCAAAAGATCCATTAAATCTTCTCCAATGTCACATTCAGGTTTCGGTCCAGCTGTTATACAAGTTCTATGCATCCCTACAATTACCCATTTACCGGATGATTTTGCTTCATCAATCATACTACTAAGCCAATTATAGTGAGAGTTCCCTGAAACAAAACTATAACTAACTCCGTTTACTTTCAGAGCAGGATTTATCATTATTACTCTTGCTAAACCTTTATAGTCAAAATAATACCTTCCAGGATAACTTCCAGTCATTCCAGTAATTTTGTTTTGCATACATGCAGCAAATTTCATTATCTCTCCATTAGGATCATTTCCAGGCAAATGATCTCCGTCCTCATCTTCATGATTTCCTGAAACAATTTCAAAAGGATAATTCGCTCCCAAAATTCCATGTACCCCATCACACCATTCCTGTTCGGACAATATGCTTGAATCACTATAACTTAAATCTCCCAATGCCAAATAAAATTCTGCTCCAGATTTTTTTATTCCATTGAAAACAGAATTAACATCTGCCGAACTTGGATTTCCATGATCTCCTCCAGCAGCAAACACAAACCTATCATTTGAGGTTACCGGAATAATACTAAATGCGGCACTCACACTTTTTACCGCATTCATTGTAACCGTACATCCGCCAGTCCCGATACATGCTCCCCCCCATCCATCAAAACGATATCCACTTCCTGCAACAGCAGTTAAAGTAATAACTTTGCCTTCCTCGTAATTTTGCGAGCAATCGCCCCCACAATTAATAGTTTGAGGATTATCATTTGAAGTAACCGTTCCCGTTCCTGTTTTTGTAACTGTTAAAGCAAATATTTTCTTTGTAATTCCATTTATTTCATTAGAGTATGCTGAATTTCCAGCAGTATTATACGCCCTTACCCTGTAATAATAATCTGTTCCTGCAGACAAACCGGTATTCGAAAACGTTTTTATATTAGAATTAACAGTCGCGATTTGACCCCAAGTTCCCGCAGTACCTTGCTTTCTTTCTATCTTAAAGCCTTCTTCATTGTTAGAGTTATCAACCCAAACTAAATTTATTTGAGAAGAAGAAACAATAGTCATCGCCAAAGTTGATGGAGCAGTTGGAGGTTGTAAAGGTGGATCAGCTGTTGTCGCAAAAACAATTTCAGAAGCAAGTGAATCTCCACCCCTATTTGTAGCAACAACTAGATAATAATACCTTGTAGAAGGTGACAATCCAAAATCAGAATAAGTTAGCGCTGTTATTCCTCCAGTAACTAAGATAAAATCAGTTCCGTCTAATGATCTATAAACCTTATAAGAACTCGCCCCACTAACTTGAAACCAGTCTATTTTTAATTCTGAAGAAGAAGACACAATAACACTAACTCCTTGCGGCGCAAAAGTCCTAGTTTTGTTGTCTGTTCTTCCAGTATATGATGATCCGCCCAAACTACTGCTGTATGCTCTTATTCTATAATAATAATCCGTTCCCGCATTTAATGACCCCTCATCAGCATATGTCGTTACTCCACTTCCGACTAATCCGGCCAATACCCAATTGCTTACTCCAGTCACAGATCTTTCTATTCTAAATCCTTCTTCATTGTCCGAATTATCTTTCCAGGTTATATCCATTCTTGAAGCCGAAACAGATAATGCTCTCGGTATCGAAGGAGGATTTATAGGCGCTACTTTAGTTGAGTTGAGAGCGATATTACTATAATCGGAGCTTCCAGCAGAGTTACTCGCCCTAACTCTATAACGATATGGTGTGCTTCCTATTAAATTAGAATCTGTATATGAATTTACATTTTCTCCAGAAGTTGCGATCTCGACATACTGCCCAGAAACATCATCAAGTCTCTCTATCTTGAACAAATTCTCATTTATACTATTATCATCCCAAGTTAAATCTATTTGTGAGTGTGAAAGAGTTACGGCGCGCAAATTTTCCGGAACAAGAGGAACAACAGCCTCCACATTTACATTCAAATTATCACTTATCAAACTTTCAGATTTGTCGCTTGCCAACGAAGCATTGAATACGTAGACTCCAGCCTCCTCAGTTATCCAAGAAGTTTTAGCAACACTCCCAATAAAGATCATAGTTTGTGGCTGAGTTACTATCGCACCACCACCAAGTTCTCTAACCTCAAAATCGACACTTTTTTCATCACAATTGATACCTGTCACAGTCAATTCCACAGACTCTCCAACTAAAGCATTTGATTTACTCCAAAATGCAGACGAAATTCTGCATGTAATATCAATCTCCCCAAAGATAGCATTAGCAACATTTGAGTAAGAACTAGTTCCTATATCGTTATAAGCAACAACTCGATAATAATAAGTTGTTCCTGTGTTTAACGATTCATTATCAACATAATTCCTTACATCAGACTCAATATCAGCTATTTGAGTGAAGTTCTCAGTTGCAGACACATTAGATCTTTCTATTCTAAATCCTTCTTCATTGTCCGAATTATCAGTCCAATTCAGTTCCACTTCTATAGAAGAGATTCCACGAGCAACTAAATTACTTGCAGCACTCGGAACCATTGGTTGTGGAGGTTGACCATCATCTCCATCATCTCCGCCTCCTCCGCCTCCTCCACCTCCGCCGCCACCGCCTCCATCTCCGCTTCCTCTACCGCCACCACTATTTGGAACAATTGTATTTAATCTAAAATTATAAGTAATTCTCTCACCCAATATTTCTTGATTATCAATAAATCCTAAAACCGGAGTTAAAATTAATTCTTCAGCATTATAAAATTTTACTTCATCAAGATTTATAGAAAAAGATCCTCGAGAAGATCCTTTAAGTGTTAAATTTGATCTAATCGTTAGATCACTTTCATTTCTTAATAATTTGACATACATACCAAAAATTTCCTTTTCATTAGGATTAGAAACAAAAATACTTAAGCTATTATTAGCTAATTCAACTCTTTCTATCGCTAAAGAAACATTTTCATATAAAATGGGGGTCTGATTCAAAAAATCATCTCTTCGATCTTCATTATTTATAAGAAAAACAAGAGTAATAACCACAGCCACAATTACTATTGCTGCACCGCCAAGTATAAACCATCTCCTTCTTCTTTCCCCAAATACATCCATTCAAAAATTACAAAAAAGAGCTTAATAAATCTAACTATAAATCAAAATAATCGTTGGTTTATGTCGTTTCTTTATAACTTATAAAACTGCAATAAAAATCTCTCAAATCCAATATATTCCAAAAAACCTCCGCTATCAAAATTTAATAATTTAATTATCTCATCATCTAATTTACCAGATTTCTCAACTAGTAGTGCCTCTCTTGCTAAAATATCAATAACTCTCATCTCTCCCCCATATTTTTTCTTTATTTCCCAAAATCTTTTCTCTTCTTTTAAGAATTCTACTAAATCATAAGCTGCATAACAAATTCTGTGCTCATGGGATAATCCCTCCTGCTTAAATCTCTATACTTTAAGCTACGTTTATAATCTTGAACAACTAAACTTAATGTAATTTCCATGAAAACAAATTAATTATAAACTATTTAATTGTTTCTTTATCTTTCTTAAAGAAAATCTGCCCTATAATCAAGAAAATAAGAGCAGCTGGAAAAGTAACAACTGCGTTTTCAGCTGTTAACTGTCCGATAGCAAATAAAACTAGAAATGCAAGAACTCCTGCAATAAGACTAACTAATACAGCCTTTGATTTTAATTTCCAGAAAAGAGAAGCTATTATAGCGGGTGAAAGAGATAGAGTTAAACTCAATAAAGTAAAAAGTACCCCCATAATATCTCTTACTAAAATTGCAAACACTACAGATAATACTGTCAAAACAATCATTGAAACTCTTATTATCTTCATAATTTCATCTTCATTCAATTTTTTGCGTCTCCCTATGAAGTCTTTAGCGACACTTGAAGCCAGCACAAAAACTTCAGTATCAATAGTAGACATTACTGCGGCTAGTACGAGAACTAAAGCTATTCCTAGAAGTGAAACCGGAATCAAGCTTGACATTCCCAAATAGAAAGCATTATTTGGATCTGCATTTGGGAAGTTATTTCCTGCAGAAATTCCAATTATAGTGATGGCAAATCCAAAAATTAGAAACAATGCAGCCGTTAGCCATAAACTTTTCCTAGCTGTTTTTACATCTCTAGCGGAATAAATTCTTTGCCATAAATCAGCAGCAACAAACATTGTACATATTCCCAAAAATAAGAAACTAACTATTATTCCTGCACTAAGAGAAAACAAATTAAAATCAGATGCTGAAAAACTTCCTAAAGGTACTACAGCAGCCAAAATAATAACAATTACAATCATTAAAGCTGCCTGAACAAAGTCCGTATTAATTACAGCCTTATATCCCCCTAATAATAAGTAAATCAGAACAACTCCTCCAGTAATAATCACAACCAAACTATAAGACCAATTAAACAATGGAGCAACTAAACTTCCAACCGCCATAAATTGCATAGATAATAAAGCAAATATTCCGACAAAGATAATTATTGCAGCAATAAAACTACTTCTCTTTCCCCATTTATGATGAAAATACTCAGAGAGCGTCAAATGTTCATTCTTATCAGCAGCAGGCTTTATTTTCCCAACAGCCAAACCTAAACAAACAGCTCCCAAAGCAACTCCTATCCAAACCCACATTGCAGCTATTCCATAAACATAAGAAATAGCTGCTTGAGCAATTAATATCTCTCCCCCTAATATTGCAAACATAGAAGCAGATGATCTTAAAACTCCGACTTTTCTGCTTGCAATAATAAAATCTTGTTTGTTTTCTCTTTTCCCAGACCAATATCCTATTGCTATTACCGCAACAAAATACAACAAAACAAGTATAATATTAAGAATGAAATAATATTCTGTCATTCTAAATCACAAACTTTCCGTTTCTGTAAATAACTTTCTTTTCTCCATTAAACAAAGTAGCAGTCACAACTCTGTTTTCAGTTGAAATAACATCAGTATGAACAACAGAATCATTATATCCCATTTTTTCCCATTGTTTCTTTGATACTTTTGCTGGATTTCCCGGATAAGAATCTGTATAAGCCCTTCCAAAAGCTACATGAGTATTTCCCCATTTTCCACCATAATTTTCATCAAACAATGTAGTTGCCATGAATTTATTAATTTTAGAGAATCTCTTATCAGTCAAAGAATATTCTCCTAATCTATCAGCATTTTTCTGTGCAATCATCTCTTTCAATACTTTTTCTCCTTTTTTCGCTTTTACTTTCACAATTCTTCCATCTTTAAACTCTAAATATATATCCTTAACAAGCACACCATAACGATAAAGAGGCTGATCACAAAATATATATCCCTCAGCAACTCTACAATCCGGAGAAATAAATACTTCAAAACTAGGAACATTTCTCCCCGATCCCACCATCCACTCTCTATTTTTTCCAATCCCTATTGTCAAATCAGTATTTTTAGACTTAATATGCAATTTTTCAATAGGAAGTTTACTTAATTTTGTCCTAAAACTCTCAATCTCCCTCAAAGTTTCCTTCCATTTCTTAACAGGCTTTCTATCATTCAAAAAGCAGGCCTTAATAATTTGTTTCCAATATTCTCTAGCGCTCATTTTCGCTTCTTTTGCCATTGCTTTAGTTCCATACAACGCTAAAACCCAAGTAAATTCTCCTTTATTCTCTTTTTCATGTCTCCAATCCATATACGGCTTAAATGATTTTTGTCTCATCATTATTTTCTTCGGATTTATCCCCTCAAGTTCATGAGGATTTACATCAGCTTCAATAAAGACACTATGATCTATCGTCTCCACGCGAGCTTTCATATATTTTGCAGGAAAAAAGGCTATTTGTTTCTCACTTCCCAGCTCGTAGAACTCTCTAGATATATTATCAGGCAAATACTGAGTTAAAAAATTTCCTCCTGCTCTTAGCACTGCTTTTTGTAAACTCAAAAGAATTGGTTTCGCACATTCAGGCACTTGTAAAAACACAACATCCCCTTTTTTGATCCCTTTTCCAGAATTCAATGCACAATTAATAATTACATCTGCATATTTGTCCAATATTTTCCTAGAAGGTTGATATGTCATATTCCTTTACCGAATCTAAAGCTTTTAAGTTTTGCTCTCACGAGATGCAATCCCAAAAGGGGAATTTTGAGGGGCACTAAATGATTATTTTATTTTAGCATATATAAAATCATCAAGATAGACTCCATCAACACACTTATTCTTCCTTAAAATACCCTCTAATTGATAACCAGCTTTTTCTAAAACTCTTGCTGAAGCTTTATTATTGGCTCTACCCATTGCACTAATTCTTTTTAATTTATATTTTTTAAAAGCATATTTAGTAATTAATTTTACTGCTTTTGAAGCGAGTCCTTTTCCTCTGAATTTGGGGTGAACAGCGTAACCAACTTCTCCCTTATGCTCATGATGTTCTAAATTAAGATGATGTAAATCTACATAACCAGCGAATTCTCCATGGACTTCAATTGCAAAAGTTTCTCCAAAAGGTTTTTTCTTTCCTAAATCTGCAAGTCTTTCTTTTAACTCTTTTTTTGCTTCCTCCAGATTTTTTGGAATTTTTAATAAAGCCTCTTTTATATTTTTACCTTGGAAGCATTCATAATATCCCTGTAAATCGGATATTTTTATATGCCTTAATATGAATCCATTACCTCTTATTGTCATAAATATGATAACAATTTTAACTTTTTAAATCTAAACTTTAAAGGGATTACGCCTCCTTTTTCTAAAAACTGCTTTATCGTCGGTGTGTAAGGGACGCCCACACGATTACTTAACATCAAGAATCAAAGGTTCTTGAGTGCGCTCAAGAATTAGTAAATTCTTGACGTCCTAAGGATAAACACCCCCACGATTCGTATCACACTTTTTATGATAAAAAATGTTATAAATTAGGTTATAGGTTCAACGCCCCAACATTACTATCTCTTCATAAAAATCTTTCCATGAAAATACTCTTTTAGCTATTGTTTTAGGAGCTTCTACATGCTGGTTATAACCCCAAGAGAATAAAAATCTATGAGGAACAACACCAATAAGAGGTTCTAATTTTTCTAAATCATCATCCATATATACATCTAAACCACAACATGCTTCTGTTTTCCTAACTCCTCCGCCTATTCCTATTAATGGTAAGTTTAATCCAACTCGCCCCATCCACTCTCTAGCAATTTCAGATTCTTGGGTTCCTCTTGAAGTAACTATTCTTAAACTATGCCCCTCAGAAGCTAACCTTTGAGTATAATAGATTACTCCATCAACTTCTTTCATTAACAAGCCTATTTCTCTTGTTCCATAAATTTGTTTTTGCAAACTTCTATATTGCTCCAAAGTCAAAAATCCTTGCCCAACAACTATTTCAGTCTTGAATTTATCTGGAGGAATTTCAATCCCATAAAGTCTTTTTACGCCATCACTTTTCAATTTTCCACAATCAGATATCACTCCATCAAAATCTAAACCTATTTTCATAAAATAGGTCGTGCTATAGTAACAATTATAAATTATTATTAATTATGAATTATTAATGGAAGCATTAAAAAAATTAGGTTTAACAAAATATGAAATAGGAGTTTATACGACTCTTTTAGAAAAAGGAAGATGTGATGCAATAGAGATATCAGAATATTCTAATGTACCAATTACTGCTGTTTATCCAAACCTTAAGTCCTTAATTAAAAAACAACTTGTACAACAAATTAAAGGAGATCCTTCCTTATTTGAGCCAATTGATGCTAATATAGCGATAAATACATTCATTAAAAATAAAGAAATTGAACTTACTAGACTTAAAGAAGAAATAATAAGCTATTCTAAAATGGTTCGAAACGATAGAGTAAGTGATATTAGAAAAGAGGTCCTTAAAATAACTCATGGAAAAGAGTTATCTAAAGAAGTTTATCTCGATTCTTTTCCAAAAGCTAAAAGTTCATTTTACATTCTTGGATGGAGATTAGAAAAGATTGGAGATAAATATGATCTATTAAAAAAATTTAAACAACTTATTAAGCGAAAAATTGATGTAAGAATTATATTAACTGGTTCAATAAATAAAAAATGGGAAGTTGTAAAAGATTATATCGATGAAGGAATAAAAATAAGATATCTACCTATAGATAATTTTTCTATTTTTATTTTAGATGCTAGGGAATGCAAAATTACTCTTAAAGATAAAACATTATTAGATAAATTTAACATTCAGATTCTGGACGAATCTTTTGCAAAAGCAATGAATAATTATTTCTTAGAAAGTTGGGAAAAAGCAAAAGATGTAAGCAATAGACTCAGCGCTTCTTCACTAAGTTGAACTTTTTAGTTCAACTTCCTGTTGGTAATCTGAACCATTTTGCCTTCAAGTTATTCGGTTTGTGTAGATAAGTTAATCCTTATGATAAACTTCCAAAAGATATTTAGTCTGACTAAAACAATCAATAGGCCCACGAGGAATCGAACCCCGATTGCCCGGTTGCTTCTCAAGAAGAAAAATATTTTCTTTCTTCCCAGGATATTCTTTCTTTTCTAAAGAAAGAAGGCCTTCCGAAGCCAGGTAGTCTATCCGTTGACTTATGAGCCTATCTACAGAGCAAGCTAAAGCCACTTTTAAAGCTAATTATTATTAAGAAAAATTATAAAAGAAACTATTAAATAACTCAATTTTCTATTATAAATATAAAAGAGGAACAATGTCACGAACATTCATAGCAATTTCTGCGCTTATCGGAACAATGATAGGAGCAGGGGTATTAGGAATCCCATATGTTGTAATGAAATCCGGTTTTGGCTATGGAATGATAAGCATGGTTGTTGTTGCAATTGCAATTCTTATAACAATGCTTTATCTTGGAGAGATCGCTCAAAGAACAAAATCAAATCATCAACTGGCAGGATATGCTGCTAAATATTTAGGCAAAAAAGGAAAAGTAATCATGTTTATATCTGTCGCGTTCGGTATTTATGCCGCAATACTCGCGTATCTAATAGCAGAAGGACAATCTCTCAGTTTTATTTTCTTTGGACATACAGAGTATGCTTTTGCTTTCGGCTTAATTTTTTGGGCAGTCATGTCCGCCCTTGTTTATTTTGGAATTAAAGCTCTCGAAGAAGGTGAGGTTGTGGGTGTAGTTCTTATCATTATTCTTATTCTTGGTGTAGTTATATATTCAATAAATAAAATTGATGTTTCAAACCTAATTTATAATAATTCCGCTTTCTTATTTCTTCCTTTTGGAGTTATTCTCTTTGCATTCTTAGCATTTTCAGCAGTTCCAGAAGTAGAACGTATTATAGGAAAAGAAAAATGGAGAATGAAACGATCTATTATTGCTGCCCATATAATCGTATTCACTATCTATACCATATTTGCCGCAGTTGTTCTGGGAACTTATGGAACCAACACTCCTCCGATAGCTACACTTGCACTTGGAAAAGCTTTTGTTCTTCTTGGTATTTTAACAATTTTCACTTCTTATTTGTCACTTTCCATCGCTTTTATTGACTCTTTAAGATTCGATTTCAAAAAATCAAAACGCTCGGCCTGGCTTTGGACAATTATTGTTCCGCTCATTATCTACATAATTCTCCAATTATTCCAATCCGCAAACTTCACCACAGTTCTAGGTATCGGCGGTGTAATTTCCGGAGGCTTGGCCGCCATTTTAATACTTTTTATTGCCAAAAAAGCTAAAATTCATGGTGATGCAACCCCATCATATTCGATTCCTTATTCAAAAATAATAGTCACAGTTTTAATATTGATATTCGTCGCAGGTGCGGTTCTAGAAATAATGAATATGTTTTAATCACAAAACAATTACTAATTCACCAATCTTTCGTTCTTACTTTTTCAGTAGTCTTAAGTATCTCCCCAGTTTCTTCATCTATTAATAACTTTTCTCCGTAAAGAATCATATTCCAAATCTCATTTATTTCCTCAACTGTTTTAACAATTATTATTACTGCAATAACAGTGTTTAAATATTACTATCCAATATCTTCTCAAGAACCTCTCTCGCTATCTTAAAATCTGCTCTTTTTTCTGTTTCCTTCATTATTGCTCCCATCAAAAATTCAAACGCTTTTTTATCTCCATTCTTATAATCTTCAACTGCTTTTTTATTATCATTAACAGCCCTTCTTGCCACTTTTTCCAATTCCTTTGTATCCGTAATCTTTCCCTCAATCTTTTTCTCATTAGGATCAAAACTTTTTGGATAAAAACTCCTCAATATCTGCTTTCCCTGTAAAACTGTTATTTTTCCTTCTTTAATCATTCTCAGTAAAGAAATAAAATGTTCAACTTTTATCTCTATCTGGTGTAGTTTTGCATTACTTTCATTCAATAGTCTAAATAATTCTCCCGTAATCCAGAATAAAGCAAATTTAGGATTAATTTTTTCTATAACCTTTTCATAAAATTCAGCAATATCTCTATTCTTTACTAAAATTTCAGCATCTTTCTTTCCAATTTTATGTTCTTTGATAAACTTATCTAACTTCTTATCTGGACTTTCAGGTATTCCTCTTTCGATTTCCTTAATAAATTTCAAATCAATAACAACTTCTCTTAAATCCGGATCAGAAATAAATCTATAATCCTCGCTCCCTTCGTTCACTCTCATAACCTCTGTCTTTCCAGAAGAAGAATTATATCTTCGGGTTTCCCTTTTCTTTCCTCCTTCTTCAATTTGTCTTTTAATCTCATAATCAATTGCCCTTCCTATATCTTCTATGCTGCTTATATTTTTTATTTCCACTCTTTCAGTATTTTTTGTACTTACGTTAACATCAACTTTTATCCCTGCATTGCTATCAACCGCTTTCAAATAAGCTAAATTCTGTATGAGCTTATTTAACCAATCAATTACCTCTTCAGCAGTTGAAAAATCAGGCTCTGTAATAATCTCAACTAGAGGCAATCCAGATCTATTATAATCAACTTCCCCTGTTTCAGGATCCCAAGAAGCAGGATCTTCTTCTAAATGCATTCCTCTTATTCTTATCCCGTAAAAATCCCCATTCGTACCAACAGTCTCTTTTTTACCAGAAATAGTATTTTGATATCCTTTTGGCATATCAGGCCAGTCATAATGTTTTCTCTGCCACTTCCAATCTTCATTTATCTTACATCCCAACATCAGTCCAATCAACACAGCTTTTTCAACAGCATTTTTATTTGCTAACATCGGTTTCGCTCCTGGCTGTCCAGTGCATATTTCACAAATATTTATATTTCCCTTCAATCCTCTTTCTCTACTTGCTTTACAATTACAGAAAAGTTTCTCCCGCGTAACTAAATAAGCATGTATTTCCAATCCAATCACGCCTTTCAATTCCTCAATTGCTTTCATACTTTATTTAAAAAGAAACCCATATAAAAAACTTTACTTTAAATCTATTAATTACATGCAGTTATTTTAACGTGATTACCACTCCCAGCATCTAAATACCACTTTGTTGTTATACCTTCACTTGTTCCATCATCATACAGGGTTATTCCCCCAAGTGTGACAATAAGATCTAAGCTTGCTACGCTAGTTCCATCTCCATTATCTCCAACAGAATTTACTAACCCTCCCGATCCTTCTTCACTATTTCCGAAGGCTACCCAAGATCCACTACTTTCTTGAGCATAGAATAAAACTGCTCTTCGACTATGACCTCCCTGATTATTGTAACTATCTAAAATTAAGCTACAAGGTTTAGTTCCTAAACATGCACTAGGCATAGGTTGATCCCCTTTACATTGCCCACTCGATGGACAATCCGTATCGGTATTAAACCAAACAGAACAACTCACACTCTCAATCGAAACACAACTCCATCCCGAAGCCGTTCTCGTTATCGCCTGCCCAGCAGCACACGTTACACCATCAATTTCATTTAAAGTATGCCCAAAAACAGATGGATTTGCAGGAGGATTATTACCTGGATTATAAGCAAACGCTGTAAGTATTCCTGCAAGAACTAAAATACCTGCGAGAATAGCAATAGCATACTGCTTCTTAATATTTACTGTAAATCTCATAACCTCTTTTCCTCTTATTTATTAAAATATACCATTATTTAAACATTTCTTTAATTTTAAAAACGAAGCTAAGCGCTTCCTCCACCGCCACCGCCAGATCCGCCGCTACCTCCGCCGTCATTACCACCATACACACATTGATTGTAATCCTCATTATAGGTACTAAATCCATTTGTTAAGAAACACCATATTTTTCTTAAAAGTCCTGCCGATTCTTTTATCTCGCCAACAACATCTACGCACTGCCCATATGAACAAGTATTACTAGCACACTCATAATTATTCTGACATTCGCTTTCGCCACCTTTTTGGAATTTAATATTACCATCGAAATCGCAATAAGCGTCATAACTTTCAAAAGAAGCAAATACCACATAACTCCTAACTTCCGGATCTGCAGAATATACTACATCTTTAACCCTTACTCTAATCGAAGTTATTCCATCTTTATCGTCAATGTAAATAATATCTCCTTCGTAAACATCGTACGTTTGATTACTCCATCTAAGTTCTAGATGTATTTGTCTATCATTTAATACTTCCAATAAATATTCTCCATGATCTCCTTCTTCAACTATATCTTCATCTTCGGTTCCTTGCTCCAATCTTATCCCATATGGAATACAAATATCGTCGCTATAATCATATCCAAACCATCTCGGTACGTAACATCCCGAACATATTCCAGGAGAACATTGCTGCTGATATTCTTTATTAGAAACACATCGACTAATATCTTGATATATCACTTTTTGCCATCCATATTCTGGACAAATAACCGGTTCAATTTTCTTTTCCCAATTTGGACTACATTCTTCAACTACTTCAGATTTACACAATTGACTAAATTGTCTTACAACATTCTGTTGATCTCCGTTCAAATATTGCTCTAACCATTGAAAATCATTATTGTTTTGCAATCTTTGTACAAAATTCAAAATATCACTCAAATCATTTCCACTCCGATAAGTAAAATTATATTTGTTAAAGTCTACTCGAATTAAAACATTCTTATTAAACCAAAATGCTCCAATAAGCTCAAAATGTGCATCAGGTTTACTTTCTCCCATAACATAATACCATTTTGCCTCATTAAGTTCCTTATCGTAAATACCCTGAACATGCCATAGTTCATATTCCTTAAACCTTTCAATAAAATCTGTATCTTTTATATTAACATTATCATAAGCGGAAAGTTCTACTCTTAAGTATCTATAAATACTAACTTCTTGGTCGTAGTTTTCATAAGTTGCTGACTAATACGTATACTTTCCCTATCTATCGTCATTCTCC
>CAZQLX010000009.1:0-23271 GCA_964594495.1 Candidatus Woesearchaeota archaeon
AAAAGAAAAAGCAAGAGAATTATTAATCAAAAGAAGAGACTATGACGCCGCATTAAAGTTAGTAGATAATAAAAAGGAAGAAATTCAAGTAAGAATGTTGAAATTAGAACACAACATTTCAACACGAAGTCCACAAAATTCTTCTTTACCGGAATGGGATTATCATAATAAAGCAAAAAGAGCAAGGCAAAGGCAAGAAGAAATAGTTGAACTAGAAAAGTTAGTTCTTGGAGAGGCTAGAACAGTTCTCTTTCCAGCAGAATTTCAAATTCAATTCGAAAAAATTGTTCAAGCTTACTTCACAAGTCAAGATTATATGATGGGATGTTTATTATGTGAGGCGGCAGATACAAGAGTTAAAGCAGTATCCAGGTTAAATCTTCCAGAGAAATTAAAAGAGGCAGAAACAAGAAGCGACTTTGCAGGATGTTTTTATTTGGCAAGTAGATTATATGGATCTGAAGAAGCAAATGCATATAGGGTTTTAGCAACCCAGTTTAATCAAGAAATATATCCAACACTAGGAGAATATCGTTTAGCGTTAAAAAGTCAAGAAGAACAATTACTTATAAAACAAAAAGAAGAAGACGCTAAACCTCGTGATCCTGTCCCTTTCTAATTAATTATTTCTATCTTGTTTTTCTTCTATATTCTACAACATATATTTCCCTCGCCACAAACGATATTAAAAGCTCTTTTTCTTTCTTTTCAATGGATCCAAATGAAGAAAGCGAGTCAGATTATACTGGCTATACCCCTGAACAAATTCAAGAAATTCAAAACGAATTTGACGATGCAGCACTTTTTCCACCATCTGAAGAAGATTTAGAAGAGGCATCTCAGTTTCTCAATGAAGGACCTGAAGAAGATATTAGAGGTATGAAGTATTATGATTTAGAGAATAAATATTATAATACAAAAGGACAATTATCTGATGCTCGAGCAACTTTACGACAGCAAGGAAAAGAATTAAAAAGATTAAGAGCAAAAACTAGTGATCAAGAGAGAAGATTAAGAGAATATGCTTCTATGGGGACAGTTCATAGGGATAAAGATGGGAAAAGTAGGATGGTTCTTGATAGATTATTACCTAATAATTTAGAAATTGAAATGGCTCTTTTAGGCAATTTCATAAGAAATCCACAATTAATGGATGCAGTTAGTCAACCTTACATTCATTTGATGTTGTATCAGCATGCTCACAAAGTAGTTCATAAAGTTTTGATGGATTTAGGATCAAGAGTAAATTTTGAAACTTTAGAATCCGAGATAAGACGCAGAGGAGAACTTGATGAAATAGGTGGTCCAATTTATCTTGCAAATCTTGCGAAAGCAGGCACACCAGTTGATAAAGATAAAGTAAAGGAGTATATGGAGATATTAGAAGATCGATACCTTGGACGACAAGTTATTGAGGCAGGATCTAATATAGTTGCGCAAGCTTACGAAAACTGTTATGAAAAAGGAAGTCTTTCCTTTGTAGATTTCATCAGACAGCATTCTTTAAACTTACTGACTTTACTTCCAAAAAGATTTCAGTTCAACGAAGATATGCGTGCTCCCGTTGATTCAGTTGAAGCAAATTTTGCTGAAACGGTTAAACGAAAAGGCAAACCAGCGCTATCAACAGGATATAAGGGACTTGATCGAGTTACTCACGGAATGATACAAAATCGTCTTGTCGTAATAGGAGCACGACCAAAAATAGGCAAATCTACATTTTATTTAAATGTAGCAGACAATATTGCTCGACAAGGGCATCATGCCGCAATTTTCACAACAGAATCATCTCTTGAGGAATTAACTCAAAAACTAATTTCTAGGCGCGCAGGTTTCGACTGTGAAAAATTCATTTATTATGATGATGAATCCGCCCCAACTGATCAAGAGCTGATAAGAGTTAATAAAGCAATGGAAGAAGTAAGAGATCTTCCAATTATTATAAACCCTAGAAGAAAGTTAGAAATGGAGGAGATTGTTAATCGCTGCCGTCAATTAAAGTCTCGTTTCCCAAATCTTGCTCTTGTAGTTTTAGATGGTATGCAATCATTTGCCGGATATGTAGAATATCACGGGAACAAATCAGATGTATATTATGATGTTTTAAAGAGGGCTAAAGCTGATCTAGCTGGTGAACTTGGTCTCACAGTACTGCTTACAACCCAGTTGAAAACGAGAGTAGAAGGCAAGAAGCCTAAGTCTGTAGATGATTTTTCAGATTGTAAAGGGCTCTCAGAAGTTCCCGATACAATATTAGCTCTTTATCGTCCTGAATTTTACTGGCCAGACAAGCCGGAATATGCAGGTTGGATGTCCGTTATTCCAATAGCTCGTAGAGTAGGAAAATCAGCAGGTAGAGAATTTCGTTTAGATTGCGACATGGCTACTGCAAATATTTATGAGTTACCCGAAACAGAAACGAAAAAACAATTAGCACTCATTTAACATTATCAAAAAGTTCTTTCTCTCTTTTAAAATGCCAATCATACGTTTTTTGTAATCCATCACGAAAAGAAGTTTTAGGGCTCCAATCAAGTAGTTTTTTTGCTAAATCTATATTAGCAACGCAACTCTGATCTGTTCCATGACCTGAAATGTAAACAGGCTCTACATATCCTTTATGCATTTCCATCATTTCTTTTGCAAGTTCGTTTATTGATGTCCCTATTCCCGAACCGATATTAAATGTCCTCCCATAACATTCTCTATTTTCAGTTTGAGTAGCTTGAATAAAAGCTTCCACTAAATCATCTATAAAAATAAAATCTCTTTTTTGTTCTCCATTTCCATATATTGTAATAATTTTATTTTGTTCTAGTTGTTCTAAGAAAAGAGGAATAACTCTACTTCGAGGGAGATATCTAGTTTGTCCGGGCCCAAAAGCTGAAAATAAACGTAAAGTGATAGTTTCTAATCCAGAAACTCTAAAAGCCTCTCGACATTTTAATTCACATGCACATTTTGTTTCACCATAAAAATCATCAGGATTAGGTTTTAGAGTTTCAGTTACTGGTAAATTATATTGAGAACCGTAAACATGATAAGTTGAAGCAAAAACAAATCTTTTTACTCCAAATCTCGAGCATAAATCTAACAATGCTAAAGTTGCGATTTCATTAACTTTTCGCGCTCTAGATTGATTTAATCCCGCTAAATGATGCGGAATCGCGGCGAGATGAATAACACAATCTATAGATTCATTACTAAACAAATTTAATGGAAAATATGTTATATCTTGCTTTCTAAAAACAAATCTTGAGTTTTCTCGATGTGTTTCAACCTTTTTTGGATCACTAGAACTAAAATTATCAATCCCTATAACTCTTTCTCCCTCTCTAAGCAGCCTTGCAAGGATATGACTTCCAATGAATCCAGCCACACCCGTTACTAGGTATGTCATGATACATAAAGTAAGAAATTATTTATAAAGATATATTAACTGCATCATCAACAATTTTTTTAATAATCTAACCCTATTATTAGTATTCTTTTTAAACTCATTTCTTTTTATCCAAGTATGACCTATATAGACTCACATTGTCACATTGACATGTATGCTCCCAAACAGGGAGAAGGAATAAAAATTAAAGAAATAATCGAACAAGCAAGAAAAGAAGATGTAAGAATTATAATAAACAATGGTGTTAATCCCGAGACAAATCGTAAAACCCTCTCTCTATCTGCAAAATTCCCCGAAGTAAGAGCATCTCTTGGTCTTTACCCAATAGACGCAATAAAGATGTCCGAGGATAAAATTGAAGAAGAAATCGAATTTATTAGAAAAAATAAGAGTAAAATTGTTTCAATAGGAGAAATTGGTTTAGATTTTAAGGAAAACACTGAGGCGAAAGAAAAACAGAAACGCATTTTCATAGAAATGTTAGATCTTGCGAAAGAATTGGATATGCCTGTTCAAATACATTCAAGGAAAGCAGAGTTAGAATGTATTGAAATTCTAGAGAAAACAGAAATGAAAAAAGTAATTATGCATTGTTTTTGTGGAAAAATTTTTCTTGTAAAAAGAATCATTGACAATGGTTGGTTTCTTACAATACCTACAAATGTTACATTTAGTGAACATTTCCAACAAGTTATTAAAGAAACTCCGATAACACAAATTCTATGTGAGACCGACTCACCATTTTTACACCCTCATAAAGAACGCAATAATATTCCTTCCTTTGTTATTGAAAGTTATAAAAAAATAGCTGAGATTAAGGGCCTCTCATTAGATGATGTGAAGAAACAAATTTACACTAATTTTACTAAATTATTTAATTCCTAGAACCATAAGTGACGGGTCCATTTGCAATTATGCTTAGAATAACCTCTTGATTAGTCTCATGAAAATAAAGAATTTGTCTTTCATTTATTGATAGTTGTTCAATCAAATGATATCCCCTTGTTTCTTTTACGGCATCCAATTGATCCATAGAGCTATTAAATTGTCTTAATCCTTCACCCGCAGCTGCTTTTTCTCTAGATGTAAATGGACCTCTAATCAAAAAATCATATACTTTTCTTATGGCTTCTTTTCTCTCTCTAAGCTCTTCATTTTCACATGAAAAATTATCTAATAAGCTTTCCCTGTTATTCATTATACCTTTTTCTTACTTTCCACGCTTAAAAACCTTCCCGTTTCCATATTTCTCTATCAAAGCGTCAAATGGATTTATTTCTTTATCTAAAATTTTATTTAATTTTCTTGATCTCTTAGCTATAAACATTAAGATAAAGCTTACAACCAGCAAAAATATAATCAAAATCCATATGATCATCATAAGGTTGCTCTTTTGAGGCACATTTCCTCTAGAACTGACTGAATTTAAGCTCAAAGTGTTTTCCTCTTCGGTGTTTGATGTACTTTCTAACTTTGGATCTTCATTTACCATTTCTTCAAAACATTCTACTCTAATTGTTTTTGACGCCATCGCTTTTAACGATCCATAGTGAACAGTCGTTTCTAATATGTGTTCTCCATTTGCGTCTTCAGGGATATTAAATCTAAGTGTCTTCCTGTCTTTGTCATCTCCCCCGGCTTCCTCAAGTTCAAATGTATCGCTTTTACCATCAATTTCTAAGCCTTCACTCTTTACTTCTATGTATACATTTTCATCTGATTTTCCCGTGTTTTCAGCTTCAATTTTTACATCGATGTTTTTCCCGCATTGGACCTCATTTGGAATATCAAAATTATTTATTACAACCTGATGTCTAGATCTTTCTAAATTAAGTTCTAAATATGCCTGATTACATATCTTATCTTCAACTTTTACAAATAGAACATTATCGTTATTCAACTCTATATCTGAAGGCACAATAACATCAAATCTTATACTTTTCTTTCTGTTTTTATCTATTGTGACTTCAGTGTCAACCTCATCCCCAACCGCTTTATCATCGTCTAAATCATATATTTGTGCAGTTATTTCCAAATCTTGTTCTTCATTAAAATTATTTTCTATCTCAACTTCAGCCCTTATTACAGAACTTATATTAAATTCATCATCGCTTTCAGGTTCTGTTATTTCTATTTCTATACTGTCATTCAATATTTCACAATTGTCTGCATCAGAGAATGCAGGCATACAAGAGACCGCACAGCAACTGTTACTATCTTTTACCCCAAGTGCTTCTCCGCCGCATATTTGTTCTTCAGTACATATATTCCCTCCAACTTCTGCGCATGTAAAGTCAGAAATCGCCCCAACAACTACGTTCCATTCTTCTGTAGTATTTAGCTCATCATCCGATACAGTAACGCTAACATTATACGTTCCAATTGGATTATCAAATATTAAAATCGATTCATTAGAGGTTTCCTCTTCATTAATAAACCATCTTTTTGTTATAGAATTGCCATCAATATCGCTTGTTAGGACAGAGAATTCCTTAGTTTCTCCCTCTAGTAAATGAATGCTTTTTTTCTCGGGAGAATAACTGTTTATTGTGGGAGCGTCATTGACACCACTTATATTAAACCTTAATAGTAACGATGAACTGCCGTCATTATCACTAACTACTATTTCACAACTTCCTTCCCCATTATAATTTTCTTCTGAAGAGTATGTTAAAGTTTCATCATCGATATCACAATTCATGTTTTCATCATCATTTACGAAAAATTCAAGAGTATCATTTTCAAAATCTGTTGCGCTTAGCAGACATTCATATTCTTCGTCTTCTGTTATATTAGTTAAACAGTTAAGTTCATTAAATATAGGCTTTTCTCCAGTATCATTTACAGTTAATGTAATCTGATTACTGCTTACATTAAATTCTCCATCGTTAGCAATAAATACAATATTCTCCTCCCCATTCCAATCAGCATCAACTACAGAAAAGCTTACAAGTCCTTCTTGAATATTGACATCAATATCTTTATTGCCCTCAACACTAAATGTCAATTCAGAATCAATATCTAAGAAATAACTATTCAAATCTAAAGTATGAATGAAGTTATCTCCCTCATTCCAGCTTATATTTTCTATTTCTCCTTCAAAGATCGGCATATCATTAACAGCAGTTATATTAAACTCAATAGTTGCACTATCTGATCCGTCATTATCACTAACTACTATTTCACAACTTCCTTCCCCAGAAAAGTCAGTTATTGAAGAATAATTGAGCATATTTCCATCAATTATGCAATTCATATTTTCTTCATCTACAATTTCAAAAATAAGCTCATCATTTTCAAAATCACTTGCATTCAAAACGCAGTTATACTCTTTATCTTCTTCTATATCTGTTAAACACTCCAATTCGCTAAATTGAGGGAATTCCTCTATATTTGTAATATTTACAATCACCTCATTACTTTCTGTGCTAAATTCTCCATCACTTGCAAAAAACTTAATTTTTGCTTCCCCATCGAAGTTATCTTTAGCATTTATAGAAACAATGTTTTCATTAATAATAATCTCAACGTTTTCATCATTGTCCACAGTGTAACTTAATTCTTCAGAATCGATATCATCAAAATAATGATTTAAGTTTAAAATTTCATCATTTTCACTTTCTTCACTAATCTGTATGCTCTCTATTTCTCTTTCTAAATGCGGCGCATCATTAACAGGAGTAACTGTAAGAGTAATTCTGTTTGAAACTGTTTTTTCTATTAAGTCACTTGCCCAAAACTCAATCCAATCTTCTCCATTCCAGTTTTCTTCTACACTAAATATAAAAATTCCTGAAGCTGGCGAGCTTAAGATTATCTCTCTTCTGTCAGATGTATTTTCAATTCCAAAAACTAATTCTCTATCTTCATCACTAAAGTATTCACTTAAATTTAAAGTCAAATTGGTGTCTTCTTCCCATTCTATATCAGGAATTTCGCTAAATATGGGTGCGACATTCTGATTAACAATCTCAACATGCGCATTTATTATTGTGGAGAATTCTCCATCACTTACATTAACTTTGAAATTATAAACTCCTGCGTCAACGTGATTTGTTTCCCATGTGAAAACATTTTCTTCTTGAATGAATCTAGCATCATTAATAATATAAGTCAAAGAATCTTCTTCAGCATCTATCGCTTCTACAACAATGATGACAGTATCCGTCTCATTGTAAGTTTGCGATTCAATTTCTGATACAATTGGAGCATCATTTACACAATTGTTATATATATCCTCGTTATTAGGATTAATTACGGGATCAAAATCATCACAATCTGCTCCTCCGACAACTTCGGATGGGAAACTGTCATCATCTACGTCATCCTCATCAACCCCATCACAATTCTGATCGATTCCATCATAGACTATTTCTGGAGCTCCCGGATAAATATCAGCATTATTGTCATTACAATCCACATCAGAGAAGAATTCGTCAACATCTCTATCTTCCCCTTCCAATACCCAATAAAGAGAATTAGCAAAAAGCTTTTTTGTATCCTCGGTCCAGTACTCTGCATATACCATTCCAAAAAAGAGTACTCTTTCCTGAGCTGTTTTTCCGTTAAGATATACCATTCCAGGAGATACCGTAGCTAGAGCAACATCAGTTTCTAAACTTGCATCAACGATAAATTGCATTCCTACGGGTTTCTGAGCCTTAAGATACGAGGTTCCAACTCCAGTAACTGCAGAGGTATACGCGTTAAAACTCATAGGCACTCCGCTAACAATACTACTTTCAGGATCTATTACATCTAATCTCGTAGGGCTTGATTTTGTTCCGGATTGAGAACTCAGTCCCAATTGAAAATCAGTACTACTTCTTTTGTAATAATCAAACGAATTAATTATGAAAGTCCTATGTTGGTCTATTGGAATTAAAGAGGGGTTTTCTAAATTTTGATTTCCTACAATAACCATTCTATATTCAGATAAATCCGTTGTTGGAAGAGAAGCTTCAAATATCGTATCAACACTATATCCATTTTCTTCAATTTCTTCTATAAGGTGAGAATCAATTCCTAATGAATTTTTTACTAGGTAAGCAAAATCAGCAGATGCCACAAAAGGCATAATAAATAATACTACTAAAAGAAAAGCAACAGTTAACTTATACATTTCTGAGGCTCTTTTTTGATTTAGTTACGCTTTCACGCATAACCTCTTTTTGCCTCTTCTTTTTACTACCATAAATAAATAATGCTACAAGTACCACAACTAAAATGAATGTAAGAATTCCTAATAACGCAGCAGGAGGTATGCCTTCTCCAGAATCATTTACTGCATTTCCAGTTCCTCTTGGATTCAAACTAACGTTACTTTCCGATCTGTTAACCTCTGTATTTTTTTCCTCAATGTTTGCATTTTCATCAGTAATCACAACAACAGTAGATGCTAAACCAACCGCACTTCCCTCATCAGCTGAGAATTTAACTTGAATTTTTGTCTCGGTTGTTCCCGCCTTTGCAGCTCTAATTGTAAAATAAGCTCTTTCTTCATCTCCTGGTTGGAGAGTAAAATTAGCTTTGTCCAATTTAAGGTCTTTTACCAAGTCTCCAGAGACAGTTAGCTCAACATTAACTGGGACATCGTTAACATTTTTAATTAATACATATTTTTGAATAGTTTCTCCCGGTTCAAGTCTTAAGACCATTCTCGAATTACCAATGCTCCCGGTTATAGCTGCCACAGTATGAACAAATAATAAAGCTATCAAAAAGATCGCCAAATATATCAATAGGTTTTTTACTCTCATTTTATAATTACTTGTTAGTTACAGAGTATTTAAACAAAGTTATAAGATAATATATCTTTTACAGGATGTTTTTATGTATCTACTATTATAAGTAACATAACCCTATTTACTAATTATTTTTGCAGAAACTTCCCAATACTCCCGGATTTACACACACGTCATCAGTGTTTACATTATTATCATCACAATCATCATCTTCATTACAAATTACACAAACACCATTATAACAAGCATTACTACACATATGCACGATATTTGAACTAACTTCTAATGTACAAAAACTCTCCGTTGTTCCATCATTATGACATATTGCCGTTTGAAAATTCTTTGTTACGTTATCATCTGAACAATATTCCTGTCCCACAAATCCATTTGTTCCACAATCTAAATCATTAGCACAATTAATTCCTGTATTTCTACATTCACTCACAGTTGTATTTGCATTTATACATTGATCTAAAGTTAATGGATTATTATCATCACAATCACTATCCGCCTCACATTCTATCTCTTCAATCTCACATAGTGATGAACAACCATCCCCATTGTTAAGATTTCCATCATCACATTGTTCCGTTCCTTCCTTGATGCTATTTCCACACATTGTTTCTTTTTCACAAAATTCTCCTGTTCCTCCAAACGTTGCATTAATAATTCTCGGCCCATATACTTCATCGGTAAAGTTTTGTAACACTCCCCCGCAAAATGCTTCTATTTGATATGCACATTGAGGTCTATCAACACTAGCTGCAATTGTAGAATGATTTTCAATTGTTTTCTGTTCAGAATCAAATAGTGTCTGGTTTACTACCGAATTATCAAATCTCTTATATATAGCAACTCCAACTTCAAATGACTGGTTTGCATTATTCGTTATTGTCACATTTCCTCCTTGAATTGTAGCAAAAAGCAATCCTTGATCTTTTGCTTGCACACAAGTTAAATTATTTTCTACAGGAATGTCAATACACTCTCCATTTACGCACATGAAAGAGCACTGTTCTACAACATTTGTTTGAGTCGAACTACTACAAAAACTTTCTGCCGTTCCAGGATTGTTACATACGAACCTTGTCGTATTAATCATACTATTAATTCCAGAACAAAATAATGAAGAATTCCTCGTTTCTCCACAATCAGAATTATCATCACATTGAATCGTTTGATTAGTACTACACATAACTTCTACATTTCTTAAAGCCCAATTATTTCCTAAATTATCATCATCTTCGATTATAGTATTTACTTCAACTTTGTAATTTCCTCCTAAAAGACTAACATTTACCGTTCTAACCTTCTCAGCGCTGACCTGTCCGGGTAAAAATTCAGAAATTGCTATATGGCTGAAGTTAATCGTTCCGATACTTCCATTGAAAGTTACATCTTCTGTGAAGTTTCCAAAATTCTTAACTTTAATTATAATTTGATATTTATTATTACATATTAAATCTTCTTCTTTTACTGAAGTGCCATTTTCATACTCTATCTTAATATTATTTACAGAATTTGTAAAATTAATAAATCCAACATCATGAATAAGTGTTTCATTTGGAATTCCCTCAAAATTTTCACATCTGCTTTCTGCCGTTCCCGGATTTAAACATCTATCAGAGGTACTAGAATTATTATCATCGCAATCATTGTCTTCGTTACACCTTACACATATTCCTCCGTCAAAACATGCAAACTCGCACTGATCAACTTCAGTGGGTAACACTTCTGTGGTACAGAAAGAATTAGTTGTATTAGCATTATTACATGTAACATTTCTGAAGTTTTTCATTACATTATTTTCAGTACAAAATTCCTCTCCAACAAAACCATCAATCCCACAATCATCATCTGTCTCGCAATTTAATTCTGGATTTACACATTGGTCATTCACACAAAGTAAACACTGTTGTGTTATCGTTTCTGTAGTTTCATTTTTACAAAAACTATTCTCTTCTCCAGGATTCATGCAAGTAAAATTAATGAATTTCTGTCTTAAAGTATTATTAGTTGAACAGAATTCATTTCCTAACGGTCCATCAATCCCACAATCGCTATCCATATCACACTCGATCTCTGGATCCCCATCAAAAACAACATCAATACATTCTTTCAAAATATCTCTTGCAGCAGGTGTCCAATACTTTGATTCAATAATTCCATAAAAACAAACATCCCCGTCTAATATCTTCCCATTTAACAATCTATCCCCCTCTTCTGCTTTCGTTACAACATCTCCTCCTCCAGAGGGCAAACCATCAGTTCTCGCAATTGTTTTTAATGCCGGAGCTTTATCCCTATCAAAAATATAGTAATAGGCAACTGCTCCGTTTCTATCACTTGCCACGGTGTAAACCCTTATTTCCCTTCCATCTTTAAATACACTTAACGGTCTATTAGACCCTAATTGACTCACTCCCTCATTGTCAGTTAATCCCCACTCAGGACCATGATAATAATTAGCAATAATTGTTGGAACCTCTCCAACCGGAATCAATTCAGGATGCGTAAAAACTTCATCACCAACAAAAATAAACTTATATTCATCAAAATCTGTTCTGCTTACTTCATTTTCTCTTATCAGATCAACACTTAGATTCAAATCTTCAAAGACTTCGATAAAGTTCTCATCGATTCTAAATTCTTTTTCATAAATATATGCCACATCTTTGTTTGCCGCAACAACCACACCAACAAAAGCAAATATAACAAAGATTGAAAGAATATATAATAGCGCCCTCTTCGCAATCAACCCTTCTTTTGTCATTGTCCTCATCAATGAAATCTTTTATTTAAATCCATCCTACTACTTTTTACCAATGACAAAAAGAATTAATTCTTAATCATAAAGTTGTAATTTTATTGATACGGAGCTGCGCTGTGTTTAATTGCAAACAACACTACCTGTCTTCTGTCTTGTATCCTATTTAATAATGCAGAGTATTTTTCAGCAAAAGAATTCTTAATACCTTCATTAATTTTATCACCTATCTGAGCCAATTCTAATCCATTAGCCTCTGTACATACGTAAGGGTCTGTATTACCTTCATCAGCTAGAGATTCTAAGAATCTTAGAGATACAATTGTAGGAGAGTTTCTTAAGATATCTTTTATATTTTCCCCATAATGTTTAGCTAATGTCCAAGTATTTTTAGTACCATATCTGATAGCATTTTCTACTCCAGATTCAGCTGCTATTTCTTTAGCGAATCCAAACATTCTTGATACCAATGATGGAAATTTTTCTTTCATGCTTTCATAGAAAAATACCAATATTTAAACCTTTCGTTTTGTAACTACTACGTAGATACAACGCCATTACTTCTTCGTAGTATGTCTTCGTCTTGAGAAAATAGAAACTAGAAGGTCATCGATTTTTTCTGGACCGAGTTTCTTAACTTTTGTTGTAACCGCGCTTCTTCTTACAATATCCTCAATTTGTTCTTCCATACTTAACAAATTGTGTTTAGCTCTTCTCTCAATAACTTTTAATACTCCTTCATCAAGCGTTATTGTAACCTGATATTTTCCTCTTTGTTTTAACACAACTTTGAATGCATTATCTATTTCTGCTTCCGACCATCCTTGTTTTTCTAATGGCTCCCTTATCTCTCTTTCAGAAAAACCTCGTTTCTTTGCTTCTTTGATAAATTTAACAAGATCTTGATTTACCATTTTTATTTCTTTGTTATTTTTCTGGTAGTTTTCGCCGTGCTTACGTATAATTTCTGTACAGCAAAACTCTTATAGATTCCCTCTAGAATATCCGTCCCCGCATATCCTGCTAATAAGGACAATCTCGGATCAAAATTAAATATAATTCCAATGAAAACCCCTATAATAATAGCAATCACAAGAGTAATAACATAATATCCCCATAATATTTTTCTTCTTAAAGACAAAGCCTTCAATAACCCTACAACTCCCCTCGTTAGTCCTCCTATTCCTCCTAGAAGTCCGGCCCAAACTATTGCGTCCATTTCATCCCCTCTTTCTATGAGATTAAACTTTTCTAAGTTTTAAATGTTGCTATTTTCAGCAATCCATAGCACATTGAAGAGATCTGTTCAAACTATATTTTTTTCTTCCTTCTGTTGTTCTTAATTTGCAAACCAACGCGTGATCTCCGGAAGATGGATTTTTAGGAGCTAGACAAATAGCAATCAGATCCTCAACTGTAGGTTCCTTTCCAATAAAATCAATTGCATGCGCAATCGGAAATAATGCATCTGAGCTTAATACTTGAGAGGCATAAACCGCAGTATATCCTCTCTTTTTCGCTTCTTCAACATGTTCTCTCTCATGATCTGCAATTTCCCTTGCTTCTGCAGCATCGCTAGTTTTCTTAAGCCATTTATAATAGGCTGCATAAGTCTTAAATCTCAATGTTTCTAAAGGCATATTAAAAAGCGAATCAATTTGTTTAAAAAACTATCTTTTTATTAATCTGTGTGTAGGTTCATGACGTTTGATACTAGTAAATCATTAGTTTTTCCATAAGTTCACGAAGATATGGATAACTGCATATAAATTGTAACTTATCTAACTCAGTTCTCTATATATCACAATTCAATTTTTACTTATTCAACTCTAATTAGCGAAGAACATTTGAACATTAATCTGCCTTATTCAGATTGTTGAGAAGGAATGGCGGGCACTTGTTCAGTTTTATATTCTGCAGGTATAGAGAAGCCTCTTACATGTTCCTTTCCGAATTTTAATACCAGAGGTATTATCAAAATATCCGGAGAAAAGTGCCGAGCCAATTTTTGAGGTACTAGAACATCTACAGTTTCAGCATAATTAAAACGTGAATAAGAAAGATATGCACCGCTCATATGATGTCTCAACATTAATTTCGTCCCCTGTTCTGGTTCGCCCTCATTTAATGTTGAGGGCACAATATGAAATTTTCCATCATCAACCAATTCTTGCAAACCAGATGCAATCCTTAAATGTGTAAATCCAGTACTACTCGGACCGTAATCAATAAGTCTCGTTCTATAATGTTTATCACTGAAGGGCATAGCTTCAGATAATTTAACTCTTTAAAAGAATAATGGCAAAATATTTCATATATCAAATTCAAAAGTTTTAAATATCCTTAAAAAATCGCCTTTGAATGACCTATCATCAAACACCTCAAAATGGAAGAACTCCGAATGAAGATGATGATGTTATAGATAAATTTGACAATTGGGTAATGAAAGGAGTTAACAAAAGTGTAAGAGGATGGAATTGGCTTACAGGAAGGACAAAAGCAGACTTAGCAAATACACTTCATGCGATGGCAACAGTTCCCGAAATTGGCGGAGCACTTATGGAGCAACCTTTGAATACGCTACTTTTTCAATTATTTGTCTCAGCTTGGGTAACTACTTATGCTTGTAAAACTAATAGAGATTTTAAAAAACAAGAAAAATATTTTGAGGGTGAAGTTAAACATCTAGGCGTAGAAATGAAAAAAGAGATGTATAAAACAGGTGGAAAGTGTTTCTTAATTGCCGCTGTATGCGGTGGTTCGCAAATTACTAAAGTTGGATATCCCTATGTTGGAGCCGGTCTCTTTCTTGGTTACACGATAAGATCTGCAGCATATTACGTAATGTGTGCAGACAATCTTCCTCCTAGAAAGAGTGTAATCTCAAGAGCAAAAGATGCTTTATTAGAAAAATTAAATGAAGTTAATATGCCTCAACCAGCTCCTGTCCCTGTCAGAGTATATCGCCAATCTTTATAAAGCCGTTCCGCATAGAGAAACTATGGCAGCAACACCACCTGGCGCAAAAAAGCGAAAATTAGACTATATGGTCGATCAAGCAACATTTGATGACTTTGCTAAAGCATGTAGTAGAAAAGGATTCGCTCCCCAAGTAGTTTTGGAACAAGCAATGAGAAAATTTACACAAAACGGACAGATTTAATAAACTTTAAATTCCAAAAATTCTTCTATCTGTAGTAGCTTCTTCCCATGCTTTTTCTGTCCTCTCTTCTTCGGTCATCTCCTTTTGAGGTTTCAATCCATACAGTCTTTTTTTATCTCCTCTTTCAAAATAAATATCAACATATGGCACCCCATTATCATACCCTGCCCGCATAGAATTTGGAGGAAGTTTTCTCAATCCCAAGATTGATATAATAGCCTCTTTCTCAAATCCCCCTTCTTTCTTTCCTCTTGCAATAGCTATTGCATGTCCTGGTAGAGTACGCTTCCCATCTCCATGACCATAGGCAATTTCTCCAAAAACTATCGAGATTTTATCTGGAACCCCATCATCCATATCAAATTCAACAGTTTCTTTAACATCAAATAATCCATATTCTTCACACCGAGAACTCAATGCCACACCATATATACTCGCAGCAGCCAACATCCCCACTAATGTTTTTATTTTCATCTTTTTATGCAAAACCTCCAGTATAAAAACTTGTCGAATTAAGAATTGTTATTAGCATCCTCTTACGAAACCAACATCTAAGTCATTTACGTTAAACTCGCTTGACATGATATCCACACTATCAGTTATTTTGTCGTAAATGATTTTTGCATCTAAAGAAATTTTATCTTTTTCATGATTTCTGAATGTTCCAGACACGTCAAACACAACGCTGGAGTTTCCATCTTTTCCTACATTTTTAACCCTGAACTTATATGAAATTCTCTCATCACCTTGAGCCCCAAATGATCCCTGTCCCTTATTCGCGTTCTTTAAAGGTACATTTACACTAAACTTACTCTTTTTATTGTTAAATGAAAGATTCTGATAATCCACACCACCATCTCTCGCCCTTATCGAACATCCCTCAAGAGGCTCTAATCCAGATTCAATTGTAATTTCTAGCTCTTGTGAAATAACGTCGTCTTCATCGATATTAGCAATTAGTTTTGCAATATATTCTCCTATATCAAGAATCCCAGAATTAACCGTGATGTTATATTTCAAAAATCCCTGTAAGAATCCATATCCATACCCGTACCCATATCCGTATCCAAAATTAGTGTCTTCAATTTGTTCTATTTCAATCCCATCACACCCAGATATTTCCGTCCCATTAGGGGTAAACAAACATGATATCGCTTCCGGTCCGGTTAACATCAAAACAAAATGAGTTATATTCAAAACCTCTCCTGCTTCAACTTCAGCAGATACTTGAAAATTAATAACCTCTCCAGAAACGACATTATTATCAGAAACAGTAAATCCCAAAATAAAAGCATTTGCAGGAGAAAGCATGATAATCATTACAATAATCCCGACCGTCACCGACGCAGCTATAATCTTCAAACCTCTCTTTTCCATTTTTCTCCTACCATATATAGATCGAACTTATATTTAAATCCGACGCCAGAATGACAAAACTACTTCATTGAAACGCAGTAGTGAATCTTCTCAACCTTTAGAGCATAAAAAAAGTTAAAAACATCTTAAAATTATCAGGATTATCGGTAAAATGTTTATTCCTAAAACTTTTCTCAAAATCGGAAAAAGTCGTTTTCCTCCTCCCGATCTAGATTGTTTAGATTCTAGATCAAGAGTAACATATCATGCAGACGAGGAAAATAAAAGATGGGATGCATACTATTTTGAACACGGAAAATATAATTGTTTAGTATCTATTGTTCATTTTTTTGATTCCCCTTTAGATTCCCCTGATCAAGCAAACTTATATGTTTTAGCTACAAGCAGTTATTACAGCTTCGCAGAAACTGTTTTAAAACGAATTGAGCAGTTTATTCCACATAATTTAGTTTCTGCCCGTCAGCAAGCGGAGAAGATTTTACCTTTTAATCCAGAAGAGCTTTTTACCCAAGCACAAAAAGAGGCAGAGGAATTATAAAACTCTGTCCGGCGTAGAAATGATTATTGGTTCAGCGCACAAACCTGCACATCCATATAGCTTCGGAGCAATTGTTCCAATTTTTATGTCAATAGATCCAAATAATGTTTCCAAAACTTTCTCGGGAATTGTTCTTTCAAAAGCTGTAAGCGTTCTTTTCATTCTTTCTTTATAATCTGATTTTATCCAACCATTTATATCCAAAATCGCATATCCGTATCCTCCCATAAAACTCGGCGGAGCAGGTATTGGCCATAAATACAAAGATTTACCGCTTGCTCCTCCGTGATCTCTTATAGAAACTGCGTCAGGAGCTTCCTTTCTTCCTACGTACATCCTATATTTTATGCGATTTATAGGAATAGTTACACCATTCTTGTTATCAGTCAACTCTTCTTGTACCTCAATCTCATCCAAACAAATGGTGCCTAATACAGCATCCGTATTATGCCCATGAACATCGCTAAGACTGATTCTATAAACAATTTCCGTGCGTCTTTCTTTTTCCTTTTGTTTATCTTCAGTATTATTCGATTTATTCATTGTATTATCTCAGAATTAAGTCTGAGGCTTTCCACCTCCAAGAAAACACACTCTTTTCATTTAAAAACTTTCCCCCACAAATATTTAAATAATATTCACAAGTAAAGAAATAATGAAATCCCATTCTTTGGTTAAAAAAGCGTCGAAAGGAATTAATCAATATTTTTTCGGAGGGTATGCTCGTGAAAGAGGATATTTTAAAGAGGAAGATTCTCCAGAAAATCGAGTAGAGGGAAAAATTTCAAAAGCTTGGCAATCAATATTTCATAGTCAGACTACGTATTATGCCCTGGGCAAGGCACTCCCTGATGTTATCTCAGGATTAGGCGCATTTGCATTATATCAGTTTAGAGATTATGATTATTCGATAATCTTTTTACTCTCTATAGCTTGTGGAGAGACCATTAGATATGGATTTGAAACAATGTTTCATCATAATTCAAAGAGAAAACCATCCAAACTTCAAAGACGTGAACCAGAAGCAGTTGTCGTTGTAGATGATCCTGAAGAAGAAACTTTTCTCAAAATCGATTGGCAAGGGAAAACTCATAGCCTAACAGATAGAGTAAAAAACCTCGATGAACCCACAAATAGATTTACCAACAATTAATAACCTTTCTTTCCTCTAATCAAAATGAAAAAGAGAAAGATTATCGTAAATATAGTACTAGTTATTATTGCAATTCTTATCATATTAATTGTCATTCGTGCTTTCTCTTTTAAACAGTTAGATGATGTTTCTCCCGATCGTTTATGTGAAGAACAATTTCTCAATAAAAGCAATATTTTCCTAGTGATTCCTTTATTAAACAATCAATCAATAGCAGAAAATTCGCAATGGTGTAATTATATTCTCTCATTCAATAAAACGCTCGCACTCCATGGTATTTATCACACTCCATCCGAATTCAAAACACAGCGAGATGAAGAATATATTAAAAAAGGAATGGAAGAATTCAAAAAATGTTTTGGTTTTACCCCAGCGATATTTCAAGCTCCAGAACTAAAACTATCGAAAGAAAATAAACTTCTATTGAAAAAACTAAATCTAACAATAATTGGATGGCCTAATTATATAACTCATAAAGCATATCATTGTACCGATAAAGAAAAAACTTCCTGGCTTGCTAAATTAAACACATTCAACAATATTTTCTAACACTCATATACCTTAACACTATTTGTCTCTTCAATTTTATCACACTTTTCTCTCAAATTATTCCATTTTTCCCTAACACTAGGAGCTAATTTTGCATATCCAAACAAATCTTCAATTAAAACGAAATTTTTCAATTGAGGATTATCTAAATTAAAACTCTCTGCGCCAGTATAAGCATCTTTTCCATTATATATGGCATATCCTGTCTCTAATCCATTTAATGAAAAGGGCACAAAATACTCCGGTTTTTTATAATTCCAAGCAATTCCAGCAGTCCACAGTACAACAATATTCTTATTCATTATTTTATCTTTTGTTGTACCGTTAAACGAATAATCCATAATTGGTTCGCTAGAACTCGCTATATTTACCTTTTCTGGTTTCAAAATAGTCAAAGGACTGACATCTTGTACAATATTAGATGGAAATATCAAAGCAAATAGTAACAATATCGCAAAAACCGTTTTATTCCATTTCCATATGTAACTGAATATCAAAGCAATTCCTATAATTACTAAAGGGATAATAAAATAAACATATCTCAAAGCAAAAACTTTAATGAAAAACAATCCAATAATTAAAAGTAAAGAAGGCAAAACCATCCACAAAGTTAATTTTTTATTTCTTATCCATGCAATAGGTAACCCAAGAATAGAAATAAATAAGAAAGGACGTAATTTTCCATACAAACTTGATGCGTAATCTCCTGCCTGTGCTCCAATCGCCCCGCCATAACTAATATTAAATAAAGATAACCCATAATAAACACCAATAATTAAAGGAACGATCCCAAATTTCCATTCTTTCTTCCGATATGCAATATAAAGAAAGAACAAAACCATAACAACACCAGCAATATGCGTATCAACTAAAATAATAAGCAATAATGTAGCTATAATCATATACCACTTTGTTCTTTTATTATCTTTACTTGAATGCGCTTTGTAAAGTATAAAAGTAGTTAAGAAAAACAAAAACTGAAACATCTGATAAAATCTTGCCTGTCTTGAAAAAACAACTTCTAAAGCCAGTACAGCAGTAAATAATGCAGCAACCAATCCGATTATATTTCCCTTATTCGTACTATTATTTTCCCCTTCCTTTTCTCCTTTTCTATGCCCAAACCCTCTACCAATGAAAAACATTAACACTATCGTCGATATTCCAAACAACACAGACACAAATCTCGCCCCAAAATCTCCTCCAAAAATCCACAAAAAGAACGCCATCAAGTAATGAAACACAATCGCTCTATCATACAGTAATCCAGAATCAAATTTTGGAATTCCCTTCTCAAGTATTTCGCTAGCAGCAACAGCCGAAATACTTTCATCAATCCACATTCCCCCGTTTAATGCCCATAATCTCAATATCACTCCGAGAATTACAATCAACACCAACACACCCCACACCCAATTTCTCCCTATTTTTCCCCTAATTTCTTCCCATCTCATCTATTTACTATTCTTCTTCAATCTAAATATCTTTCTTATTTTAGAAAGAGTTAAAAGCGATAGTTAAGTAATTAAAATATGGAAGAGGGTGATCATAAATCAAAGGCTAAGATAATTATCTTTGTTATTCTTGCAATTGTTATCATCTTAGCTATTATCCTATTAGTCATTAGATCAAATAGCTCTTCAAACATCATCTCTCTTGCTTCAGACGAAATAGAAAACTTCTCTCTCGGAGCAGTAAATCAAATAGTTAATAGTCCACAATTTGATGGAATAGAAAGAGAGTATACCACAAATATTGGAGAATTAATACAAAGGAGAGATCGAGCAAAACTAAACCTTCAAACTGCAACAATACAATTAAGAAATACCGGAACTACCAAAATATATGATCGCAATATAACTTTTCGTTGTGAGGATGGTACGGCAGATTATTATTATCCAGGCAAATTCGAAGTCTGTATGGATTCAGAAGGCAACTCTAAAATAGATAGAACAGAAAATCACGGCATCGTACAATATGAGGTTTCCGGACAAGTCGCAGTTTCTCTTTTAAACGCCCAGACTACTCAATTATCTCTAGCTAATGGAATGCTTAATTCATTACAAAATAAAGATAAAGAAACAACCGCATCGATATCAGCAAAAACTCTCGATATACTCTCTCTACTTTCTAAAGAGACTACTGTTTTCGGGACGTTACGTGATAATTTAATGAGAGAAGACAGCGCTTGGGATAAAGATACATCAAACAAAATAAAAACCCTGGAATCTTACGTTACTTCATACAATCTTCCCTCAAAAGAAGAAATAATGGCTGTTGATCTAAAACAAAACTGTATTACTCTCTTTGAAGAAGTTAAAAACATGGAAACAGAAGATAAAAATGCTAAGATTTTAAACAAAGCCTCACAAACAGAAACATGCAATAAATTATCGGAATATCAAAAACAACGTGCATTATCAATGCGCGAAGAAACAGAAAACTCAAATAGTGTATTTTTAGTCTTACATGATAAGATCTATCTAAACTTATTTACAAAATGCAGCGATGAGTGGCTTTCAGTAAGCGGAGAAGAAAAAACTTGCACATCAAATATTCAAAATTCTTTATCTGCAGATATTAAGAAAGTCGTATTTGCTAACTGATTACTTAGAATTCAATCTCGGAGTATCAATCAAATAAACTCCAGAAACAATATCTCTTAACTCCTCCGGAATTGAAGGAATATTTGTAAATTCATATCTTCCATCACTTCCTTTCACTAATGTAGTACCAAATGCTGACTCAAATGCTTTTTGTTTTGCCGTTCCAATAATATGTTTAAATTGTCCATCTTTTCCTTCAAAAGGAACATAACGACCCCGACAAACTGGCCTTATTCTATCTAAAACTAAATTTTGTCCTCTTTCCATTGGAAGATTAACCTCGGGAAGAACATCTAAGCAGAATATAACTTCAGGCAATTCTCTTTTACTTTCTGAAGGTCTCATATCTGGACTATACGCTCTTCCTGGATAACTTAAAGTTGTACGCCTCCCATTATACCCAACCCATCCAGGATTAGTTAAAGTAACGAGTTTCCGATGCATTAGCTCATCAACATAATGTGCGCGATTTATCCCATTTGATTCTCTCGGCATTTTTCCTCGATTTTTTAATTCAAAAGAAATATTTAAATTAAATGCCTTTCTTTTTACTACTCACTTAGATAAAAATTCTTTACCTTTCCAATTTCTCTTCTTTCTTTTCCTTTTCTCTCTCAAATTTCTCTATTTCTTTACTATAATATTCTACGAGTTCTTCCTTTCTTAACTCTTCGGCCCTCTTTTTCTTCTCTTCATGAATCTTTTTCTGTTCTTCTAAAGACTCAATTCCTTTTTCAGTCTTTTATCTCTATTTGTCATCCTATAACGCTTCTATTTGTTCTCTTAAAAATTCAATCAACAAAAGAGCATCTTTCTTTTTCACTTTCTCTTTAATTTTCATCTCCATCTTAGATTTTCTATATAATTCATATATTAAATCAAAATCAATCTTAACATTACTTTTAATCCAGTGTTTAAACTCTTTATGACTATATTTTTCTCCTTTTATCAGTTTTTTTATAATAAACACTCCCCTCAATCTTAAAACTAAAGAATATATTACAGCTTCCGAAGCATAATCCTTCTCCGAATCTAAAAATTCTTTATTTATCTTAATAAATTTCTTAGTCGAACTGATAAATTCAGCAAAATCAGATTTCTTTGCTCTATACTCTGTCTTTAATCTTTCTAATAAAGCCTCATTTATTATAGATTTAGCCTCAGATAATATTGAATACATCAAAAGAGGCTCTAATTTAACTGATTCTTCAATATCTTTTTCTTCAATACATAATATAGAAAATCCTTTTTCTTTTATTTTTATCTTTTCACTAGTTATAACCAATAAGTCAACATCGGAGTCTGCTTTATTTTCTCCCCTAGCATAGGATCCATATAAATAAACTCCTATAATCTTATCAAAATAATCGTTTAATACATTAAAAGCTCTTTCTCTAACATCCTTCTTTATAGGTCTCAATACGATTATTTCTTCCCCAGCCCATTCCTTCGGTACAAATACATGAGCTCCATTTCCAAAAACTTTAGCTCTTCTTACTATTTGTTCTTGCTCTTCCATGTATATACAATGTATATACTCATTTATAAGTCTTTCCTCAAGTAAACCTTATATACCCTTCAAAAAATTAAATTGTATGGGAAAAAATAAGAAGCAACGAAACAAAGATCGTCAACCAAACGAACAGCCAGAACCCTTAACCTTACTCAAAGCTAGTTATTATTCTGGAGCAGTTTTGCCTGTGATAATGAGATATGACACAAACTTCTTTCAAATGAGCAGCATACAGGAAAACACTAAACAATATCTCCTTTATCTCTGTAATCCGCAGCCCCACCTTATTACAGTTACTCAAGGAATTAATTATCTTGTTCCCGGAAGAGAGTACAATCTTGGAATTGGCATTACTTCACGAAATCAAGAATTAAATGTAAGAATTGCATAGGATTTTTCTAAAAAAACTTCTCTTCAATTATTTCCTGCTCCAACAAGAATGTTCACAGCAATACTAGCTG
>CAZQLX010000010.1:0-23139 GCA_964594495.1 Candidatus Woesearchaeota archaeon
TTAACTCGCCCACCCTCATCTACACATTAATTATTGTAAAGGAAACACCGCATATTCCGGACCGATATTTCCAACAAATATTTCAGAATTAGAGGAATTAAAGCATGGCACTTTTTATATTTTCGACAATGGGAAAATAACTAAAGAAGAAATAAAAATAAAGGACGTTTTAACTATTGAAATTGAGATAAAAAATGCCTTAGAAGCTGCACAAAAAGTAATTACTGTGTTAGAGAAGCATAATCTTAAAGACAAAATTATAATCCTCAAATTATTTGGAGTTCTAGAGCAAGGCAAACATGTAGACCTCGATTTCTCAAGAGTTGAAGATTATGTTATCCAACAAGGAGCATTTACCTTTCTCAGGAGCACGACTAAGCTCCACATTCCAGAACCCGAGTTTAAAGTAGATTTCGCCAGTGCAGACAACTTAGAGTCGCAAATTATAAAACGTTTTGAAGAATCTAATCCAAACAAACATAATTCTTTTATATCATCTTTACTCAAGGCATTGCAATTAGAGAAAATAGATGATGAAAAAACATCCATTTTCGAAGACCGTTTACTTTCAGAGGTTAAAAAAATATTAAAAATATGAGATTAAAAAAGTTAATCATAAAAAACATTCGGTCTTATGAAGAACAAGAAATTATTTTCCCAGAAGGTTCAGTTTTACTTGCAGGAGATATCGGATCAGGAAAAACTTCTTTACTTTTAGCCATTGAATATGCTCTTTTTGGTCTCCAACCTGGACAAAGAGGATCAGCATTATTAAGAAGTAATACTGTTGAAGGATCGGTAATTTTAGAATTAGAAATTGCTGGAAAGGAACTTATCATTGAAAGAAAATTGCGTCGCGGACCAAAAGCGGTGAGCAACGAATTTGCAGCCATTACAATAAATGGAGAAAGAATAGAAACTTCAATTACCGAGCTAAAAACAAAAATTCTCTCACTTTTAGGATATCCTCCAGAATTCATTAAGAAAAATAACCTCCTCTATCGATACACTGTTTATACCCCTCAAGAACAGATGAAACAGATAATATTAGAAGATGCGGAGGTAAGGCGAAATGTAATAAGACATGTGTTCGGAGTGGAGAAATATAAAAGAATTAGAGAAAATCTAACAGTTTTATTGAATTATATGAAAGAAGAATCTAAAGTTCTTCAAGGAGAGATAAAAGACCTAGAGCAAGACAGATCAACACTAGACTCGACAAAAGCATTTATTAAAGTTTTAGAAGATAAAATACGCGAAAAAGCGTTAGAATTAGAGAAAAATATCGAAGAGAGAAAGAAAATAGAAGCGGAGTCTACTGAATTAGAAGTAAAGATCAAAGAAAAAGAGAAATTTGAAAAAGAAGTAGAAAAAACAACAATATTAATAGGCTCAAAAAAAGAAAATTTACAAACCATTAGCAAAGAAATATTAGATATTAATAATTCTTTATCAGAAGCAAAAACCGTATTTAATGAACAAAAATATAAGGACCTAATTAAATCTTTAAAAGACATAGAAGAAGGAATAAAAAGCCTAAACTTAACTTTTATTGATCTAAATGGAAAAATAAATTCTTTAGAACACCGAAAAGAAGATTACTCTTCTAAAAAAGATCGCATATTTAAGATAGAAATTTGTCCAACTTGCTTGCAGAATGTATCAGAAAATCATAAACATAATATTTTAAATGAAGTAGAGAAAGAAACAAGAACAATTTTAATGACCCTGGTCTCTTTAAGTAGAGAAAAAGAGGAGATATCTAAAAAACTAGATCTAGCAAGAGGGGAAAGAAAAAGACTAGAGGAAGAGAGACTTAACATGGAAATTCTTCGATCAAAATCATCTTATATTGAGAAATCAATAGGAAAACTAAAAGATCTAACAAAACAGAAGGATAATTTAGATAAAGATGTCACTTTATTGTCTAAACATCTCCATAATTTAAAACAAGAGATACTTAATTTCTCTAAATTTAATACTTTGTTTAGATTAACTCAAGAAAAATTAAAAAAAGCATTTCTCCAAGAGAGGGACTCCGATATTTCTTTGGCAGAGTTAAAAAAAGAATTGGAACTAACTCATAAAGAAGTCTTTAATATAGAAAAACGTATTTCTCAAAAAGAAACCTCGAAGAAAAAACTATCTAATTTATTAGAAATGAGCGATTGGCTTAACAACCAATTTCTTACGTTAGCTGATTTTGTTGAAAGAACATTATTAATGAATATTAGAACCGAGTTTTCAAAGCTGTTTAATACTTGGTTTCATATCCTCGCCGGAGAATCTTTTGAAATTCAACTAGATGAGAACTTTACTCCGCTAATCATGCAAAATGGCTTAGAAATGGATTACTCTTTTCTTTCAGGCGGAGAAAGAACAGCAGTTGCTTTAGCATATCGTCTGGCGTTGAACCAAATCATAAATTCTATGATAAGTCAGATTAAAACAAGAGATATAATTATTCTTGACGAACCAACAGAAGGATTTTCAGAAACACAAGTAGATAAAATGCGTGATGTTTTAGAGGAACTTAAAATAAAGCAGTTGATTATCGTAAGTCACGAACAAAAAATAGAGAGTTTTGTTGATAACGTTATAAAATTAAAGAAATCCGGAGATATCTCATATATAGAATCGAGCGTCTTTTCCACTCCATCTTCAGATATGCAATCTACTCTTTCCTGAGTTTCCCATATCGTTATTAAACATAAAGAGAACAAACTCCAAATGAGGATTTAAATCGCATAGCTGCTGTGCTGCATGATTAAAGCAATACAGCATTTCTAGGATTTAATCAAATACTTCTTAACTTTTCCTAAAAGCAATCTGCCAATAGAGACGCTGATAAAGTTTCCTTCTTTTTTTGCTAAAGACATAGCTCTTGTTTCACAAAGTCTGCCTATTTCTTCATAATAAGACCTTTTAGCAAAGCTTCCATATCTTCTACTCGACTCTTTTAATATGGGCGCTATTTCTTCTTCTGATAAAAAAACAACGTCAAGAATATCTTTTCTAAAAACCAGGGTATGAATTGCATTTTCAAGTCCAGCTAATACTGGAACATATCTTTGATTAAAAATTTCTCCTTTTCCATTCTTTGTGTCGTAAAACCTACTTCTTTCAATTCTCTCCTTTAAAACAACTAAACCCGGCCTTTCGCCCCCAGGATCATCATTTCCGCCCACACTTATACATAATCTTTCAAAGGATCTCGCAGCCTCTCTTCTGTTTATCCTTTCTATTTTCGGAAGAACCATATACCAATGAACCCCCAACTCTTTTCTTATAACTTTATGCATGCAGGGAGTGCACTTTAATCCCTTTCTTAAACTATCTTCGCGGCTTTGATCTCTAGTCGAATGTAGTCCGACACTAGTTACTCTACCAGCTAAATAAGCATCCAAAAACTCTTCTTGAAAATTCAATCCAAATTCCATAAAAATTCTATTAATTAATAGATTAAAAAATAAGATTATAATAAAAAATATACGTTATTTCTGGATAAAACAATACAACACGCATAGCGAAAACCTTAAATACTTTACAATGTAGGTAATAAACGTAAATTAATATGTTTCTTGGTGACATAATACCTGAACAACATGAATGAGCTAAACACAGAAATTAGTAAGAATGTAATGAAATCAAACACAAGTATATTGGGAATTGTATGTAAAGACGGGGTTGTAATGGCTGGAGACAGAAGAGCAACCGCAGGCACAATAGTGATGAGTAAAGACGAATTAAAAGTGAGAAAAATTACAGATTATCTTCTTGTTTCTTGGACAGGCCTCGCAGCAGATGCAAGATTGACAGCAAAAGTTATTGCTGCTGAACTGAGACTTAAAGAATTAAAAACAAAGAGTCGAGCCACAGTCAAAGAAGCAGCAAATTTAATCGGCATGATTCTGTACAAGAATATTAGAACTCCGAGTATGGTTCCAAGCATTGTAGGAATTCTTGTAGGCGGGTTTAATGAAGATGGCACAACAGAACTTTACACGGTCGAACCAGCAGGAGGCGTGTATGAAGTTAAGCAGTACGACGCAAACTTCTGTTCCGGGATGCCTTACATTCTCGGATTGTTAGAAAGACAGTATAAGAAAGAAATTATAGTTAAGGAAGGAGTAGAATTAGCACAAGAGGCAATAAAGGCTTCAACGCAAAGAGATGTTGGATCAGGAAATGGAATTGATGTTTTCACGATAACCAAAGAAGGTATTAAGCACGTAGTATCTGAGGCAATCGTGCCTGAATACAAGTAATCATTTCTTTGGTATTTTGGAATATTAATAATGGCAGATATCTTAAAGAGCATTAAAGACGAGTTACCAAAGTCAATAAACGATGTAAACTTCGAAGGAGCAAACATAGTTCTATATACTAATGATAAAGAGTTTTTCAAAAATGGCGAACAACAAGTAAAAGCAGTAGTTGATAAAATAAAGAAAAGAATAGAGCTTCGTTCTGAGCAAGCAATTCTTGCATCTGAAGGAGAGACAGAAAAGACAATTAGAGCCTTAGTTCCAGAAGAAGCTGAAATCTCCAACATTATTTTTGATATACAAAGAAGCGTAGTTGTGATAGAAGCTAAAAAACCAGGACTTGTAATTGGAAAACAAGGTTCAATCTTAGCAGATATAAAGAAATCTACAATGTGGATACCGGTAGTACAAAGAAGCCCAGCAATTGCTTCTAAGATAACTGAAAAAATACGTTCTGTTCTATATGCCAATAACAATTATCGAAGAAAGTTTCTTAATGAAATAGGTAAAAAGATATATCGCGATTGGAATCCTGAAAAAATGGATATGTGGGCTAGAGTTACCTATCTTGGAGGAGGTCGCCAGGTTGGTAGATCCTGTTTATTATTACATACTCCAAATTCAAAAATCCTATTAGACTGTGGGATAAATCCCGCAATTGCCGATGGACAAGAAAGATTTCCATATTTGAACATCTCTGAAATAGGAGATCTCAATTCAATTGATGCAGTTATTCTCTCTCACGCCCACAACGATCATTGTTTACCGCCCCATTATCCTGTTTTAACAGAAGAGGGCTATAAGAGAATTGACGACATTAAAGTAGGTGAAAAAGTCATTTCTATGGATTGGAAGACTGGAAAATACATTGCCTCTAAGTGTACTGAAAAAACTCAAACAAAGGGCCATAAAAAAGTAATTACTGTAAAAACGCCTTATTCTAAAATAGAATCATCACCTAATCATCGTTTTTTCACATTTAATGATTTACAATTAAAGGAGCTAGAAGCCTCAGAGCTTAAAGAAGGAATGCTCGTACCTTCAAATATTCTTCATAAACAGCAATTTACACCATCCACTGTTCTTCTTGACGTAGAAGTGTCTTATGATAAAAGAAGAAGGGATAATGTAAAGCTTCCTTCTGAATTAACTCCACAATTATCTGAGTTTATTGGATATTATTTAGGTGATGGACATAAGGCAACAGAGTTTACATTACGATTAACAGACAAAAATATAAAAATATTGGAATATCATAAAAATATAATTAAATCACTTTTCAATTATGAGGCTATAATACGGCACCATTCCGATAAAACAAAGGATGCACATATCTTAGAGATTAATAATGTTAAAATTTTAAGATTTTTGGAAAAGAATTTCCCAGAAATATATTATAAAACAAGAGAAATTAGAGTACCAGCTAGAATTATGGGTTCATCCTCTCCAATTCAATGCGCCTTTATTAGAGGGTTTGCAGACGCGGAGGGATCAATCACAAATTCAGTTCAGATCACATCTTTTAGTGATAAAATGTTAGATAACTTACAATATTTATTTTCATTACAAGGCATACCATGTATTAATATTAAAAAACGTAACGCTGTTTGTTTGAATAGTAAATTCGCACTAAGAGAGTTTTACAACAAAGTAGGATTTTCAATGGTTTATAAGCAAAATAATCTTAAATCTGTTTTAAGTAGGTTTTCTTCTTCGGATTTTGATAAACAAAATCTCGTACCATTTACTTCAGAAGATCTAAGAAAAGTATTGAAAGAAGCAGGAATGTTTGGTAGAATACACAAAAGTCCTAAGCTATCTACTTTGCTGCCCATGAGTTTGCTTGATCTTTTTAGAAGGGAAAACGGCAAATATAGTTATGCAACCAGAAGGACTGTTAGTTTATTAATAGAATTATTGAAAAATCGCGTCGCTACACTTCAATACTCAAAAACAAATCTTGGACTTTATTCTTTACGTCAACTTTTATCTTTATCTCGCGAGGAGATAAGTGTTGCAACCGGACTTAAAACTAGTCAAATACAACAACTTGAAGAGAACAGAATTTCTGCCGAATTTGCTAGTAAAATTTCTAATTTACTCATTTCATTTATACAAGAAAAAATATCTATGATAATTTCACAAACACTTGTAAATATTCAGTCTATACAGAATTTACTTAATCTGCAAGTAGTGTGGGAAAAAATAACAAATATAGAAGAAAAAGATAATCCTTATGATTATTTAGTAGATATTGGAGTAGAAAATCATAATTTTATTGCCGGTAACATTATCGTGCATAACAGCGCTCTAATTCCATATCTATACAAAATGGGATATCGCGGCCCCGTTTACATGACTGCACCAACAAGAGATATTGCCGCTCTTCTTGCTTTGGATTTCATTGGGGTAGCTTACAAGAAGGCTCAATTTCCTCTTTACAGAGCAGAAGATATTAAAGAAATGGTACGACATTCAATTTGTTTAGATTATGGAGAAGTTACAGACATCACTCCTGATATAAGAATAACTTTTTACAATGCCGGCCATGTTCTTGGTTCTGCCGAAGTGCATATCAATATCGGAAACGGGTTGCATAATTTTGTTTATTCCGCAGATACAAAATACGGAAAAACACGTCTTCTAGATCCGGCTATAAATCGTTTTCCTCGTGTTGAAACTTTGACTTTAGAGTCAACTTATGGGGGAAAAGAAGATATATTACCTCCAAGGAAAGATACGGAGCAGAAATTTATTGAAATTGTAAAGAAAACTATTGCTAACGGGGGGAAAATTCTATTTCCGGAGTTAGGTTTAGGTCATGCACAAGAAACAATGTTAAGAGTAGAAGAAGCTATCAGAACCGGAGAGTTATCTAAAATTCCAGTATATATTGATGGAATGATTTGGGATATTAATGCAATTCATACGGCCTATCCAGATTTTCTGAGCGCATCTGTAAAAAATCAAATATTTCAAGATAACAATCCTTTTCTTTCGGATATTTTCAAAAGAATAGGAAGCCCTGCTGAAAGAAAAGAAGTCATTGAAGGAGGACCATGTTTAATTATTGCAACTTCTGGAATGTTAGTCGGAGGAGCGTCTGTAGAATATTTCAAAAATCTTGCGGACAGCGACAAAAATGTTATTGTATTTAGCTGTTATCAAGGTATTGGTTCTTTAGGACGTCAGGTACAAGAAGGAGCAAAGGAAGTTATGGTTGATGGAGAAAAAGTTACAATAAAACTACAAGTTGAAACTCTCTCCGGACTTTCTTCCCATTCAGGAAGAAATGAATTAGTTCAATTTATCTCTCGTATGATTCCAAAACCTAAAAAAATTATTATAAACCATGGAGAAGTTTCTAAATCTCTTGATCTTGCCTCTTCATTGTACAAACAAAATCGTATAGAGACGGCCGTCCCCCGTAATTTAGAAACTATTAGATTGAAGTAAAATAATCTCGTCCAAACAATTAAAAAGAATGTTTCATAAACTAAAGAATGAAACATTCTTTAAAGATAACTTTACTCCTGATAGGACTATTTTTCATCACTCAATTAATCGGTATAGCGGTTATCAATTCTTATTCCCCAATGATGAAAACTGTGCAGATAGATAATGGCACTTCAGTTAATGTTACAACTTATAATCTGCCTTATGGAATGGATCCTCCGCAAGAATCTCAACCAAAATCAAATCTTCTATCTATAATAATTGCGGTAATAATAGCAGTAATTGTTATGCTCTTTCTTATTAAGTTTAAAGCAGAAATAATTTTACGTATTTGGTTTTTCGTAGTTGTTATAATCGCTCTTGCTCTCACTCTCTATGCGGGATTAAAAGGAATTGAGTATGCCTGGGCAATTGCACTTGTAATTGCAATCCCTTTAGCAATTCTTAAAGTTTTTAAGAGAAATATTGTTGTACATAATATTGCAGAAATTGGAATATACCCTGGGATTGCAGCCATATTTGTTCCTTTACTTAATATCTGGACTATGGTTATCCTTCTTATTTTACTCTCTCTTTATGATATGTATGCTGTATGGCATGCTAAATTTATGCAAAAAATGGCAAAATATCAAATAGAAAAAGTACGTGTATTCGGAGGTTTCTTAATTCCTTACATGTCTAAAAAACAAAGAGATTTGATTGCGAAAAAGAAGACTAAAAAGTTAAGAAACAAAAGAATGAAAATAACTCTGGCAATTCTCGGAGGGGGAGATATTGTATTTCCAATGATCCTTGCAGGAGTTGTATTACATCAATTTGGTTTCCTAAGCGCATTAATTATTGCAATAGGCGCAACTCTTGCCCTTGCAGGTATCTTTATTTATGCACAAAAAGGAAAAGCTTATCCAGCTTTGCCTTTCTTAACAATAGGGTGTTTTATTGCCTTAGGTATAGTTTACTTGATTAATCTACTATAATTCTATATAGTTTAACAGTAAGTAGTTATGTTGTAACTATATCATAGCAACACACCGAAAGGTTTAAATATGAGTCACTTGTTGTCACTTTATGATAATAAAGCAAGAACTTGTGAAAAGAATTAAAGAATACTTTGATTTGAATATTTACGAAACTAAAGTATGGCTTGCATTACTTTCCAAGGGAATCGCCTCTGCAGGAGAGGTAGCAGAGCTTTCTGGTGTCCCTCGTTCCAGAACATATGACGTTTTAGAATCTCTTGAGAAGAGAGGATTTGCAATAACTAAAATCGGAAAGCCTGTAAAATACATTGCGGTAAAACCAACAGAAGTTATTGAAAAAATGAAATCAAATGCTCTTGTTGAGGCTCAAGAAAAAGTTAAATCTCTATCCGGATTAAAAGACACTCAAGAATATACAGAATTAGAACAATTACACAATACCGGAATATCTCCTATAAAATCACATGAAATTACCGGATCATTAAGAGGAAGATCTAATATTTTGTCTAGAGTTAGAGAATTACTTGAAAATGCAGAAAAAGAAGTTTTAATTTGCACTTCTGTTTTTGATTTTGAAGATAAAACAAGAGTTTTAATTCCTGCAATAGAAAAATTAATGAAAAACAACGTTAAAGTAAGAATTGCTTTATCTGGCGATCCTCAAAAAGTTAAAAAACTTAATGCAAAGTTTGAAATTAAAGCAACATCAATTGATTCCGATGCTCGTGTTTTTATGGCTGATAAAAAAGAAGTTATGTTCATGGTTACACCATTAAATTCAGAAGAAGAAATGGGAGTTTGGCTTAATAGTCAATTTTTCACATCTTATTTGTCTGGAATAATCGAAAATTCTTTAAAGAATGGTAATTAGTCTTATTTAATACATTTAAAGAAAACTTAGCCTATCTTCATTTCAGTAATATCCATTTCCTCAATCTTCTTTTTGTTTTTGGCTTTAAACTCAATTAAAACCTCTTTAAGACTCTGAATAATCTTTATTCTCGCAAACATTTGATTATTTTTGATAAATGTCTTTTTGTTTTCTTTCTTAAAAGCCTTAACATGATTTTCCATGTTTGTTGGAGGACCCCGCTTGATTATTTCTCCCTTAGACTTACCCACAAAGTATATTCTAGCACTGTCTTCATCGTTATAATCGAAATGTGATTCATAAATATTATACTTTTTTCCAATCTCTTCTAGTAAAAACTCATAAAACTTCTTTAATTTTGTTCCTGCAATGTCTCCTGCTTGTTTATCTGTGTGTAATATTATTTTTATCATTTCTTCTTTGTTCTTTTTTGCTTTATTCTCAAGTATTTTTTCATCAATTTCTTTCTTTGAAAAGAAAGAAGCGCTTGGTTTTGCTATAAAGCGTTTTAATGCATCTTGTAATTTAGTAAAAGTTTTTTGACTCAAAGACGCCAAAACATTTCTTTCCTTCCACGTCGGATCAATAAGCACAATCGGGCCTTCAAGTTTATTTTCATTTAAAACAATTTTAATTTCTTCTTTATTTTTAAATTTTTTATCAGGATCAATAATTAATTGTGCTTTTACTTTGCTCAATTCTCTCGCTATCTTTTCAAATGTCTTGTAATAAATTATTAAACATTCCACACCATATCCCGAAATTCCTTTAATATAGCTCTCAGCACCATAAACCCCTTGAGCATTTAGGAACACTTTTGCAATCTTAACTTGGTTGGCGAGTTTTTTATCTTTTAGTCTATTTTTTACATACTTAACGTGAAAGTAACTCAAATCTGTAACATTTTCAGCTTCTTTGGGATTTTTTATCTTTAAAACAGGAATAATATCAAACACAAGATGTTTCCCTTGCGAGATTTGAAAGTAATCTCTACTTCCATGCACTCTCTTATATTTCTTTTTTGTATTTTTTATAATTTTTTCCAATATTTCAGATATCTCCTTATATTTTTTATCAAATCGTACAAAAATGTCTATATCATAAGAGTTACTTTTAACTAAAGTTCCTCTAGCAAAACTTCCCCCAATAAATACCTCTGCCCTGATTTTTGCATTCTTCAACTCTTTTTTTATTAATTCACTTATTTCTTTTGCATATTTATTAAACTCTCGTTCTTCATCTTTCGAGATCGAGAAATCAAGATTATTTAACACTTTTTTTAACATATTATATAGAATAAAAGCTTGTTTTTAAATTAATCTTTATTATTCTTGTTTTTCTTCTTTCGCAACATTTGCTAAATCAACAATATATTTCCCGTCTTCTAATTTATAGACTCTAGGCTTTCCCTGTGAAAATAGTTTAGACAAGTCAAGCAAATATTTACCCGGCTTGATGATTTTTACACTTTCAAAGTCTAAGAATATTGGTGCTTCTTCATCAGTAATACCTGCTATTTCTCTTACGTCCTCTTCTATTTGTTGTTTTTCAGCAGTATTAAGACCCGTAATCTCTTCAGTTTGTTTTTGCGCTTCTATTTCTTTAAGTTTGTCATCTTTAATATAGAAAAAGAATTTACTTTTGCATTTAGCGCATCCAATAATAATCTCTTGCGATCCATCTTTATATAATTCTGAGCAATGTATACACTTATATGCCAATTTCTCCTCCCATTTTAATAATCTTTAGCTAAAACTCTAAGATGATTATTACTTATAAATCTATATATAATAAAACATTATAATCTGCCAATCTCAATAAGAAGATCGATATCAGTTAGCGTGGGGTTCTAAAAACATTAAATAAGTTGTACTTGTACATCTTGTTATAGGGTTCTAAAGACCAAGGTCTTTAGGAATCTAAGAACCTTGAGTTAGTGTCCTTGGACTTAAGATATAGGATTCTAAAAACCTTGGTTTTTATTGCACAAGCAGTTCAATCTTCTTCGGGTCTTTCTTTATCTCTTTTATAATACTCGCAGGCCCAATAACAGTCAGTGCCGTAGAGTCTCCCACAAGTTTTTTAGCGATTCCATGTCTAAACTTAGTAAATACCCCTTTATCTCTCATGTCTGGCTCTATAACAGCCAATTCTATCCCTTTAAAGTTCTTTACATGGTCTACCAGCGCCATTGTGTCTTCAATAAGTCTTGCCTCTTCTTCAGACCTTAATCTTCCTTGAAGAATTACAATCTTACCGCTTAAAATTAAGTTAAGAATTTTCTTAACTCTTTCTGAGATACTCATTTCCTGTACCTCTGCAAATGGAATCACTTGCAAACTCAACCCTTTTAGTTTTGTTTTTTTCATTTTACACCTTTTTTGATAGCCTATATAAAGCCTCATAAAATTCATCCATATTTGTCCCCTCTTTAGCAGATATTCCTATAACTTCATAATCCGGAAAAGCAGATTCAAATTTCTTTACATCTGCTCTTTTTTCATCTATTTTGTTCGCTACCACCAAGACCGGAATTTTTCTTGCCACTAGGTTTCCAATAATTGTTATGTTTACTTGCGAATACGGATTTTCTGTTGCATCTAGCACAACAACGACAGCTTCCATATCATCGAGCCATTGTATGGATTCAATTATTCCCTGCGTTGCTTCCTTTGCTCTTTTCTTAGCCTGGCCTTTTTTTACACCATAACGTAAAAAATCTTCATAATCTATTTTAGTTGCAATGCCCGGCGTGTCAGCTATTTTAAACGTAAGGACTTTCCCCTTATATTTTATCTCTACTTTTTCTTTGAATTGAACATGTCTTGTCTCATGAGGAATTTTACTTACTACTCCTATCTCTTCTCCTGTCCAGTCTTTACATATTCTGTTTGCGAGAGAAGTTTTTCCTGCATTTGGAGGCCCATAAAAGCCAAGCTTAATATGTTTCTTTTTCTTGAATATTGAATTTAGTATTCTCTTTGAAAAATTTTTAATTATTCTTATCATATTCTATCAAATTCAGGGCGTTTAATAAATCTTGTGTCTATTTCCTGCCCCGGGTGCCTCATTTCAATTTCCTTTCTTACTCTCTTATTTTCAACAAACTTGAATAAAGGTATTTCATACATCCCCGTTCTCTTTCCATCAATCTTCTTAAATGCATAAGTTATTTGTTCTCCTTTCCATCCGCTTTGTGACAACTTACTTTTAATTTCTCTATCGCTCAATCCTGAAACTCGAGAGTTATATATAAAGTTTATCAAGTTATATAAGTCTCTTGGATTCTTGAACAAGTGTCTTTCATAATTTCTCTTGTACCATTCTTGTATTGCGATGTAAACGATAATAAATATAATAATAAGAACAACTATCCAAATTATGAAAACTTTAGTATTAAAAGGAGGTTCTTCGTAAGGTCTTACCTCTCCATCTATAACGCCCAATGTCGCAATATCCGGAGCCAAATAAGCTCCTAATTCTTCTACATCTACGTTCTCAGGCAATACAAACTCAATAGTTGAAGAATCAGAAATAGGTATCGCGGTCGCAGCTCCAATTTCTTTTTGTCCATAAGCTTGAGCGAAAGTAATCCCTTCTAGAGGTCTATCAATTATTAAATCGACACTTTCTGTTGCACTTTCTTTAGGATTAACAGTTATCTTAAACTTAGTTATTAAATCTGATTTTCCTTCATCACTAAACAAAGAAATAATTTCGTAATCTACTTCCACATCATAATTTGCTTCCATCCACCCAACAATATTTTTTCTTAATTGTTCGTCATCATCAACTTCTTCTTCATACAACATCTCAATATAGTTTGTCTCAATGTTTGCGTATCCAACAGATAAAGGAACTTTACCAAACTGACTTCTTGTAATAGAGTATGGCACATCTAAAGTGGATAATCTACTTACAATAGCAACATATTCGCTCTCATTTGTTGAGTTATTAAAATCTTTCTTTATATTTTCAAGTGATGCATTCAATTCAGCAATATCAATTTGCTCTTCAATTTCACTTCTCATCCAGGAAGGATACGCCTGTATCTGGCGAGATAGATTAGCAATTCTTATTGTGTACAATTTTATTGTATCATTAGCAGATTCTTTAGCATTTCCAACATTTACATTAAACTTCCTTGTAGAATTCTTTCCATTACTGAATTTTACAAAAACCTCAACTTCATAATTTCCTGTTGAATCATATTTATGCGTTGCTTTGTTATTTAGGCTTGTTGTAGCAGCACCATTATCTCCAAATTTCCATACTGATGAAGTAACATTTACTGAAGAAATAATGCTAAACTCTGTATTTCTTCCTATTGCAACTTGTTTTGGTGCGATATCAAATGTTGAAGTGGAAGTTATTTCAATAGTCTGATTAAATATTTTCTGTTCGTCTAAATATAAATAAAATTTCTCTAAAGCTGTTCTATTAGGAGTGATTGCACCCAGATTTTCAATTTTAAACTCCAATTCGTTAACATTTATCTTAACATCTTCAGAAGTCAAATCATATATTTTATCTGAATTAAATCCCGTACCTCCCGAAGCGTCGTAAGTAATAGACGCTGTATCGATTGTTACTTTTTGTGAAGGCCCGTTTATACTAACAGGAATAATGCATTCCGGGCTGCATTTTCCTTGGTACGTATTATCGATATATTCTTGTATCTTATCATTTAAGCTTGCATCACTGTTTAATTTTCCATAGGACGCCTCGTTAAATGTACTCTCTACACCACCATATTTTAAGTTAGCAGCATATATCTCATAGTCTATCTGAAATTCATCTTCAGGATTCACACCTAGCATTCCACAAACATTTGTGTTTTCAGTTCTTATCTTATAATTACTTCCAGTTTCTCCATATATACAAACAAACGCATCGAATTCTTTGTTTGCAGAATAATTTACAATGCAGTCTAATTCTTGTGTTTCTGTAGAGTGTTTTGGCAACGTGCATCTTCCCCTATATTCACTTGTGCTTTTATCTGGATCGTAAAGTTCCATTGTTAGTGTCCCTCCAGAAGTATTATTTCTTATTTTTGCCCCAATTCTATAAGCTGGAGCGGCAGGCAAGGTTATTTGCTCACAATACAAAGACGATCCAATAGTTGCTTCAACAGTGTTTGATGAAGAATCAAAACACCCATATCTTTTATTGCCGCATATTTCGTCTACATAATTATTATTATAAAAATCTCTTATCCCATCATCAAATAAATCTAGAGAAAATTGATTTAAACACGCATTCGCTATATCACTTTTTACTTTGAAACTAAAATCTTGTATATCAATCTCATTGTTTCCTGTTACTGCCAATCCAAATAGTTTTTCTTCATTATTCAGTGTTATTTCTTTACTTGTGAGTGGATTATTTGATTTATATCCGACTTTACAATTGCCAGGGATACAGCTGTAGTCATTGTTTGCAATATAATTTTCTTTTTTAAGTAATTCCAACAGAGAAATGTTCCCTCCGTAATTTGTTGTAAAAATCGCATTTGAATGATTTGTAAAATTCATGACAAAAACACCCTTTATAATCTCTCCAGAACCATACTCAAGGTTCATGTCACCAGAAATAAAACTATAAGAGGCACTCGCTAACCCTGCTTGTAATCCTAATACTGCAACTGCCAAAATTATCCAAATTGTTTTCATCTTCTCCTAAAGAAAATATAAAATCCATATATTATCGCGATTCCAACTCCCGCAATAACAAAATTAATCCACCCAAAGAAAGGCAATACTAATACTCCTGTTCCACATAAAGAGTCCCTTTCACAGATTCCTCCGGAAGGGCATTCATCGCTAACACAATTTCCAGAAATAATTTGTCCCTGTGCGTTTGTTTTATTTAATGTATACTTGATAACTCTCGTGTCTCCATCAACGCATTGATCACTTAGTATAACGTCTACGCATGTTTCAGTTGGATTTGGATTGTCATTATTATCGTCTAACTTTCCATAAGCCACACCGCACTTATTGTCTCGCCATACACACTCTTCTACCTCGATGGTGTATCCCTCTTGTTTATAACTTGTAATCTGTGCTTTTTGTTCATCCTTGTCCCACGCACCAGCACAGTCTGCCTCACATTGTTCTTGTCTATCGTCCTCATCTAAATAGTTATAATCGTTACACAATCTTATTGGTTTTGTAACCGTGCTACCATCATCTTGTTCTAAGTCATAATTTGAAATGCACGCACTTGTACTACAGAAAATACCACTATGTTCATTATCGGGATCTGTATCTTCATCAGGTACAACACATCTACTTCCTATATCAATTCCTCCTTGAGGGCAGCAATCGCCTATACCATTAGCTAAGCCGTCGTCCCCTCCGCAAACACCATCTTGTAAGGTATCAAAAGCAACACCACTAGTATCATACCATATTCTACCCTGAGTTTCAGGATCACAACCTGTTTTTTTGATAAGTTTGAAATCGTTGTGGATGTTAGCGGACAAACTTTGTGAACTGTAGATTAATTCTATTATCTTGTTCCCATAACTCTTGTAGTTAATGAAATCTTTAACTCTCCCTAGCCCATCTTTAATCTCATCATTATCATCCCCAAAAGTCCATCTAAAGTCCATTTCACTAAAGTCTCCTTTCTTATTATTTCCAATAACTTGCAATGGACAAACCCAGGGAGGAAGAGCAGGAGGACATCCTATCGTAGTATCTGGACAATTTCCACCTAAACAATAAACAAGATAGGAGCTGCCCTGGGTACCTGTGTAATTTACAATATAACTATCACTTCCGTTAAAGTCTACATGTACACCTCTTATTACAGATTCGTGTGCAGGTTGAGGAATCTTAGCATATATGCCCGGACTAGCTAGCAATAGTATTGAAATTCTATCAGTATCAAATTCTCCTCTTGTATCCGTTACCTTCAAAGTTATAACTTTCTGTCCAGCTTGAATATAATTATGTGTAAAGTTATTCTGTGCTCTTCTATTTGCGAAGTCATCAAATGCAGGATCATCAATACGCCATTCTACTGTTATCGGTCTGGATACATTAAAACTACTATGTGTGAAATTAATTGTCTCCCCTACAAAATATATTCCTTCTTTCAGATCTATTTTTGCTGTAGGGGGCCCAGTAACCGCTCCTCCAATACATTGAGCTGTATTTCTTGCACAATTACTTGCACAACTCAATGTTCCTCCGGTAAACCCTAAATTTTGACATGTTTCTTCTCCAAGATTAGTTCCATCACATTGTTCACCAGCATCGATGTTTCCATTTCCACAAGTAATAGGAGTTTCAGTTTGACATGTTGATGAACATCCATCTCCGTTAATTGTATTTGGAGGAGTGTCTTCGCATTGCTCTCCCGATTCAATTACGCCATTTCCACAAGTACCAAGGGTATTAGCTTTTTTACAACAAAGCAAATAAGGATATGCACCATAAATAGATATATGCGCATTATTTTCTGAAGATAAGTTAAGGATATTCTTTTCACCGCTCAAACAACCCGTTGTAGCAGAACGAAGCTGGCACGTTAAATCACCAAAGCAAACATTTGTATTATATCCCCCACTCGTAGTACTCGGATTCGCAGCGTGCGAATTATTTACATTAGCAAGTTTTAGTACAATATTGCTGTTTCCAGACTTACATGCATGGGGATCTTCTCCAGCAGAAGGAGAATAAGGATTTGTGAAGAAGTCCTGATAACATACTCTTATGAGGTTACCCCCTCCCGTCGCACTCCAATTTGCTCCATGTGCATTACTATTTGCTGTTACTTTCAATATCGTTTGAGGGTCTAAGCAATTATTGGCGGCACTTACTTGATTTATCTCTAAAAAGAATACTCCAAAAAGAGCGATAAAACTAACAAAAATAAGAGTAATTATCACCAATTTTTTCATTTTCTTAAAAGATGAACCTACTTTATAAACCTTATTGGATTAAAGCTCATAATTTGAATAAATTATGCGCGTTTTTTCCAAATAGAAAGCCTTATCTTTTTATTTACCATATCAGTATTAGTCGGAGGAGGAACAATGATTCTTTCAGCCGCATATAAACCCCCTTCAATATTTTCGGGATAATTATTTAAAGAGCATAAACTTTCGACACTACAAATTAAAATAGAGTATTCAAAAATTCTTTTATTTATCTTTTCACTAATTGAATTATTTATCTTTTCCTGAATTTGTCTGTTTCTTTCTATTTCCGCCTCACTCAAAATCGTTCCTAATTTATAATCAGCTATTTCTGTTCTTAAAGTTGTATTTTGCGCAATTTCATCCAGAATTATTCTCACATCTTCCGCGAGATCTTTTTCGGTGTTTACTTTTTTATTAGCCAAGGAAATTGTAAACATAAATCCGATTACTATCAAAATCGCAATACTTGCTTCCAATATTCTTAACCATCCTTTCTTGTTTACCATACGCTCACCACTAAATCCCCATAAACTAACTCCCCATCGAATTTTAGTATTTCTTTTCTTCTATTTTCAGAGAACACTTCCCCCCTAGGCTTTGACTTAGTCGCTGTAATTATTTCAGATGGGGAAACAATAACTATAAAGCCAAAATCAACTTTTTTTAAATTAAAACCTTCTTTCAACGCATCATAATTGGAATAGTATGTATTGTTTAAATTTAATGCCTTTTTTTCTGAAATTATCTTTTCTGCATTTGCCGAAGAAATTTTATAATAATCTCCACTTGGAGGCAAGTTTCCTTGGGGAGGATTTGGATGGGCGATAAAATCTTCATTTAATTTTATTATAACAATGTCGCTAGCTAAATTATTATCTGTCCATTGAATCGAAACAATACTTTTGCCTAAACCCCCTGCACTCTTTTTAGATGATAGAACGCTTCCAGAATAATTTTCCACTCTTACCTCTTCATTCTCAGGATTTTCTATCTCAATATTAATCCTTTCAACATTTCCTCCATGATATTTTCTTATTTCTGTATTATTAAGGATAATTGAGTAAACAAGTAGTTCGGTGCTTATATTTTGTTCAATTTCATCGAAAGCGTAACCGAGAGAAGAATCAGTAAGTTTATTACTATGTAACGGACTGAAAAAGTAAAGTGCAAATATTAATGCCCCTATAAATATGATGAACGCTGAAATTACCTCTATGTGACTAAACCCTCTCTTTTGCATCTCTATTTATACGGAATTCTATTTAAATAGGTTTCTCAGAATTGTTTTTATATCGTAAAAACATATAATTTTATGATTATTCTAGATGAAGCCAAAAAGACTGAACTAATTAAACATATAAAACTTAAAAAAGAACTTTCAGGCCTTCAATACGATTTAGTTAAAGAATATTTAGAAGAGATATTAAAAAAAGAGTCTTTCAGAAGGGAAATGAAGAAAAGAGATTACGAAAATATAGTAAAAAAAGTTAGGGCTGAGCTAAGGCTTGTTTCAGGAAGATTTGAATCTACCGATCAAGATCTATCTTCCCATTCTTCTACTCGAGAAAGATCCAATTTTTATCATCACATTAAGAAGTTTATTTCTAAGCTTAAAGCAAAATCAATTCTAGATTTAGGATGCGGTTTAAATCCAATAGCCTTAGCGAAAAAAAATGTTACTTATTATGCTTGCGATATAAATCAAAAAAACATTGAGTTTGTAAATAATTTCTTTAAAGAAAATGATCTTTCTGGAAAGGCTTTTTATTACGATCTGAGAAAAATCGATTCTTCTCTCCCTCAAGCAGATTTATGCCTGCTTTTCAAAGTTCTTGATGTTATTGAAACAAAAGGTCATAAACTAGCAGAGAAAATAATTCTCTCTTTAAATTGCAAATATCTTCTTATCAGCTTTTCAACAAAAACTCTTTCCGGTAGGCCAATGAATCATCCGCAGAGAGGCTGGATTGAAAAACTATTGGAAAGATTAAATTATAAATTTCAAATAATTAAAAGTAAGAATGAAATATTCTATCTAGTTTCGAAATTATGAAGAAATAAATACTTTCGCCCCAGTAGCAAGTAAAAACGCCGCGATCATCATAATAAATGAATGCTTAACTCCCGCCTTTATACTTCCTTCAGATAGTTTTCCGATTATTAGTCCGGTAAAAAGGCCCTGTGCAATTAAAAGATATAAAAATTGTCTTCCTAAACTATCCGGAGAGAATATCGGCGCACTAGTTTCAGTTGTTGAAAAATCTCTTAATGCATTTGTATCGGTGCTAAATCCTCCAATTGTCCCGCCCCCACTTGTCAGTGGAAGAATTTTAAACTGCATTACAAGCATTATTCCTATAAAAATAAAGAATATAATATATCCCTGTACCACGAGATTATATATTGCAGCCTTTCTTTCTTTTTTTAGTTTTTCGACTTCAGAGATAGATCGGGCAACAGATTCTAAAATATAATCTATTTCTCCTCCCGCTCTCTCCGCCTCCCTAATCAATGCAACGGCTCTACTTATTACGGCATTATCAACATCATAAGCAAAAGTTTGAAATGCCTCATTAACAGGAATTCCCAATTCTATTTGATTAGCCAGTTTGGATATATGTGGGCTTAATGACCCATAATTCTTCTTTTTCATAATAACAATACTTCTACTTACAGGGGTTCCGGTGTTTACACTTTCAGCCAAATTTCTAGAAAATTCTAAAAACATTTCACTTATTTCTTGATCTTTCTTATTTTGCAGTACTAAATCTATTACAAATGGAATAGCTATAATTCCTAAAGAGATGCCAAATATGAATATAAATAAGTTTTTATCTTCAGGAGCAAGAAAGAAAACACAATCTAATATTAAAATAATTATTCCGAAGACTATTCCAATCCAATGCATTTTTTTTAGTTTCATTTTAATAAATTGGCTGTTTGGCCTGCAATACTCCTATGAATACGATGTTAATGAGGGCAATTATAAGAATTATTACAAAAGTAATTTGCCCCGGACTAAATCCTACTTGAAAACCAGATACGCTAATCATTATGAGGAGGAGCATTAAAATCATCGGTGCGGCAATAACAACGCTAATATAGATATCCATAAATGTTTCAGCAGTATGAGTATATTTCTCTCTTTCTAATCTATAATCCAACAATAAATTTTCAGCTCTTTTATTGAAATATTCAGGCAAACTTCCTCCAGAGCTTATGGTCGTAGAAAGTCCAGCGAATAATTCTCCGAGTTTTGGACTGGGATTATTTTTTGCTGAATTATTCAAGGCAGTAACCAGATCATACCCATATAAATTGATTTGATTTAGAACTTTTCTAATTTCTTTTCTCAAAAATGGATATTCTCTACTTAATCCTATAATTTTGAATATTTCTGTAGGCTCAATCCCTGATCCTGAGATAGCACTCATGTGGATAACTGCAAAAGGTAGCTCATGCTCGATTCTCTTCGCTAGTGAGCTCTTTTCCGTCGATGGATAAACGTATAAGATAAAAAAAGTAATCGCCGGAAGAGCCAAAGGTATCCAAAATACTTTGGCAAATCTAGCTAAGGTGAGGTCTGTTGCCATGAGCATAATAAATATTATCACAGATACGCAAAATACTAGCAAAGTGGTAAAGAACATCATTGAAACATAAACCTCGAACAAAATGTCAATATTTGCTTTCTTTAACTCAAGAGCTAACGACTTAAAGCGACCTTTTTCTATAAGTGAAATTGTTTTTTTAAGAAATACTTTATTAGATAATTTCAAATATCCTCTTGCCGCCTTAAATTCTTCTGCTTTGTCTACAAATTTGGATTCTTTTCTCTTTAATTTTCTGACTAATGATTCCCCAAAGCTTAGTTCTTGTAAAAATTTTTCTCTATCTTTCTTTTGTAAAGTAACAAAAAGTCGAGTGTTTTCTCTCTTAAACTTGATCTTTTCCAATCCTGTCTCAGTTTTCTTTGAAGGTAGTTTTGTTGCGGCAGAAACATTTATTACGAGTTTAGGTATAGAATCATTTATTATCTTAATACTAGCAGTTAATGAGTTTATTGCTTCTTCCAATATTTTCTTTTCAGAATCAGTTGCAAATTCCATTCTTCCTGTGTACTCTGAAATTTCTCTAAGAATCTCTATTTCAGTATCTATATTTTTATTTAGTTCTTCAATCATATAAGTTTAGATATCTCCATTTGAAATTCAATAATTGCCCTTTTTGCTTCACCCATTCTTTCTATATCCTTCTTTTTTTCAGCTTCTTCCAAGTGAATTACAGCCTCTTTCATACTGCTCAACAGCTGAGCTATAAGCGCAATATCCTCTTTTTTCATATTAGTTTATAAGGAATTACGTTTAAATACTTTTCATCTTGATTCGGTGAAAAGCCTGCTTGAAAGAAGAAAAAAGAAAGAAAAAGAGAAAATTAAATTAAAAACAAGAACAGCTCAAATAAGCGTCATTCCATAACCATCCGCCATCTCGTCCACTCGTTGGAGGCAATTTCTGAAATGCCACCCAGAAAGGTTGAGCTTCTTTGCAATCCACTTCAAAATTGAGTTGATAATAAGCCTTATTAATATGTTGATCAATTCCACCATATGTTATGTTATTAGTAATAACTCCTGTTATTACATTACCTACAAAGCATTTTTTCCCATTATCATTACATACTTGAGTGCAACTTTTCCAGTTAGCAGTATTCGTTGAATCTCTTTTTATAAGCTCACGATAAATATTTACTTCCGCAGGTTTATTTTTCAATAATTCATTAGTCTCATTAACTGTGTAAACCGTAGCATATCTTCCCTTTGCAACGTTTACTGCATTTCCACTTATATTCGCAGTTATCAATGACGCGACAACAGCAACAAGAACTGCAGTCACTATAACTGCTGTCCACAAATGAGCATGGCTCGGTGATCGTGAGCGATTATTAGAAACTCTTTTATTTTTTACCATTTTCACCTCCTTTCATATCTGTCTAAACAAACATTAAAGCTGTAAATACAGAGAAAATTGATATATATATTCTTTGCCTATTCTAAAACTTTATCAATATTTTTTTAGTATTATTATATTAATCTTTTTATGGTTCTACAGCTATACCATACTTAGCAAGCACTTCAATCGGATTTTTGTAATAATCATTGATTATTTTCTGAATTTCAGTAAAATCAAATACTTTTCTTTTATAAAGTTCATAAAGCAATTTCGCCCTTATAATTAATTCCTTTTGTAATTTATCTACTGGAATTCCTTGCCTCGCAGAAATTTTTTCAAATACTTTACTACTTTTTTTAAAGAAAAATAAATCTTGCGAGGGATCCCATATAAATGGAGTATTAATTAAAGCCGTCCCATCTTTGTTTATATTAACTATTTCGACTGCCTCTCTCAATCTTCTCGTCTCTTTCTTTCCAACTAAGGCGTGAGTCATAATTGCAACGCAATCTAGCGAATTAACGAGGGTAGGGGATAATTCAATTGGAGGAGTTTGCAATCTTCTTATTAGAGTATCAACGGAATCTGCGTGCATCGTACTTATACTCGAGTGTCCGGAAGCCATCCCTTGAAATAATACAGAAGCTTCTTTTCCTCTTACTTCTCCAACAATCAAATA
>CAZQLX010000011.1:0-21469 GCA_964594495.1 Candidatus Woesearchaeota archaeon
TAACTGAGATTGCAAGTAAAATATGTCTTGTTTTGCTTTCATGAAAGCGTCTTTTATTGGATCCATGTTAGTATTCTTCTATATTATCGGTTGAGGGGTTATAAGAATTGTTGTTTTGTAGTTTAGTGCTTGATGACTGATGCTTTTGATATGCGTCATAGGCTGCGTTTGAGAGGCGCCAACGTTGACGTTTAATGTATTTGATGCCTTGGGCGTTTTTGTTTATCTGCACGACGAGAGTTTTCTTCTCTAGAGAAAGAAGTAGAGTCTTTGTAAACTCTTCATCCCGGGCAATGTTTGAGGCTATTGCATTGGTAAATGCACTTGAAGGAGAAATTGTAAATAAGTAATGAAGAATTTGTTCTGATACCTTATCTTTGGTCTTCTGAGATATCTGTGGCATGTCAGATAAAACCGAATAACTTATTTAAAAGTATGGGAGGTTATATAAAGTGGATTTATTTATGATAAAGATGATGAAGAGGGCGACTTTGTCTGTATTATCTATTGGTTTGTTAACTTTGGGATTAGTTGTTGGATTATTGTTTGCTTTTTCTTTTGTTATTGCGGCAGCAGGCCACGATATTGGATTTGTTAATTTTACAAATGCTGTTAATAATATTAAGATTGAGACGGCAAATGGAAGTATTGTTCTGGGAGAGACTTTACAATGTAATGAGAAGTACAAGATCATAATAAAAATAAAGAATTTTGGAAACTTTATTGAGAATGTGACTTTTAATGGCTCTATCGGAAATGTGTTATTCAATCATTTATCAACTGAAGATCTTGAACCTGAAGAAACGACATCCGAAAAGTCTAGAACGGTGAATGTAAGCTTGGAAAAAGGGGAATATAATATTAAAGTTGAAGCAAAAATATCAGGAGATAATAATTCGGTGAATAATGTGGTAATTAGGCCTGTTGAGATAATATGCGGAAATGACGGGGAGAATTGCACAGGGGGAATATGCCCTCCGATTTCTTGTGATATATGTAAGACTAATTATAAAGTAGATAAGGCTGAATGCAAAATTCTGGCGAAGGAAAGAGCAAATGATTGTAAGGAAAGTAGTAGTGAAGAACTTAAAGAATGTGCAAAATTAGACAAGGAAGAATCAAAAATCTGTAAGAAAAGAGTTAAAACAGAAGCTAAACAATGTAAAAAGGATGCAAAAACAGAAAGTAAAGAATGTTCTTTAAATGCTAAGGAAGTTCAAACAAATTGTTTACAGATTTGTATTAAAGATTAATGAATGTAAAGAATTAAATAGTCGTGGTGTGAGATAATGGGACTAGTTTTAATAGAGTTTATAATTGGAGGCGATATTTGTTGTGTGATGAGAGTGTAAAATGGCGAAGATTGAGTATGTTGGAGCTGACAAGAGCGAGGATGTGAAGGGGATATTGAATCCTTTAGTTAGTGAATGGTTTTTTGGAAAATTTAAAGACTTTAGTTTGACACAACTTTATGGGGTGAAGAATATTTATGGTAGAAAAAATATTCTTGTATCTGCGCCGACTGGTGGAACAAAAACATTAACTGCTTTTCTGGGAATTTTGAACTACTTGATTGATCTTGCTCTTAAAAATGAACTGGAGGAGAAGGTGTATGCCGCTTACGTAAGTCCGTTGAAAGCACTTAGCAATGATGTTTCCGTGAACCTAATTACTCCGTTGAAAGAAATTAAGGAATTGGCGGATAAAAAAGGATTGAAAATGCAGGACATTAGAGTTGGACTTAGAACAGGAGATACCACTGTTGCGGAAAGAGCAAAAATGGCGAGAAAGTCTCCGCATATTATTGTTAGTACGCCTGAAACACTTGCAATTTTGTTAACAACGAGTAAATTTATTGAGAAAATGAAGGCTGTGGAGTTTGTTGTTGTAGATGAGATACACGCAATGACAAATAAAAGAGGGGTTTATTTAAGTTTAACATTAGAAAGGTTATGTGATATAAGTTTAATAGAGCCTGTTAGAATTGGATTGTCTGCAACTATATCTCCTTTAGATGAAATTGCTAAATTTTTGGTAGGACAAGATAGAGATTGTTTGATTGCAGATGTTAAACTATTAAAAAAAGTTGATATTGAGCTTGATTATCCAGGGGAGAGTATATTGGAAGCCGAAACGATTGAAAGTCAGAAGAAACTTTATCACTTGCTTGATAAATTAATTCAGTCACATAAGACAACGCTAATATTTACGAACACGAGGAATGCGACTGAAAGGATTGTGCATTATTTGGATTTACATTTTCCTGGAAAATATGCTGGATTAATTGGGGCACATCATAGTTCTATGAGTAAAGACAGAAGGTTTGAGATTGAAGATAGATTAAGAAAGGGTGAATTGAGAGTCGTGGTGTCTTCTACATCATTGGAGTTAGGGATTGATATAGGAAGTATAGATCTAGTTGTGTTGTTAAGAAGCCCGAAGAGTGTAAGTAGAGCTTTGCAAAGAATAGGGAGGGCAGGACATAGATTACATGAGAATCCAAAGGGGCGCTTTCTTGTTCTTGATAGGGACGATCTAGTTGAATGTGGAATACTTATGAAAGAAATGGTGGAGAAGAAAATTGACAATGCAGATATTCCTAAAAATTGTTTGGATGTGTTGGCGCAGCAGATATACGGGATGGCAATAACTAGAGTTTGGGATATGGATGACATGCTTAAGAAAATAAGAAGAAGTTATTGTTATGAAAAATTGAGCAAAGAAGACTTTTTATCTGTAGTTAGTTACTTGGCTGGAGATTATGCTTTAGAACATAGGAATGTTTATGCCAAAATATGGTACGATGAGAAGACAAATCAACTTGGGAAGAGAGGAAAACTAGCGAGAGTGATTTATTTAACAAATATAGGAACAATCCCGGATGAAAGTTTTATGGAAGTTGTTATTCAAAGTCCAGGCGAAAGAAAGGGGGCGGTTGTGGGAAAAATAGATGAGATATTTTTGGAGAGAATGAAGAAAGGGGATGTATTTGTATTGGGAGGACACAAATATCAATTTATGTATGCAAGAGGAATGAAAGCTTATGTTGCTGCAAATGTTTCTAGGAGCCCGACTATTCCTTCTTGGTTTAGCGAAATGCTGCCTTTGAATTTTGATGTTGCTTTAGACGTTGGAAAGTTCAGAAGGCTTGTTAAAGAAAGATTAGGAAACAAGAAAGAAGCTGTTAAGTTTATTGAAGAATATGTCTACTGTAAAGATTATATTGCGGAAGAAATATATGAGTATTTTAAAGAGCAAAACGGATTTGCTATTGTGCCGGATGATAAGACTATTGTTGTTGAAAAATTTAAAGAAGAAAAAGAGTTTTTGCTGTTTCATACTATGTTTGGGAGGAGAGTAAATGATGCCCTATCTAGAGCTTATGCTTATGCTGCTGCAAGGTTAAGATATAGGGATGTTGAAATAGGAATTACAGATAATGGATTTTTCATTGCGGCAGAAAATATAGACGAGAATAAGATTATTGGACTTGTAACTGCAAAAAACTTGAAAGAGATATTGAAAGAGGCAATAGAGAAGACGGAGGTATTGAAAAGAAGATTTAGACATTGTGCTGCAAGAAGTTTAATGATTCTTAGAAACTATAAAGGAAGATCGAAGAGTGTGGGAAAACAGCAAATGCACTCTCACTTCTTGTTTGCTGCTGTAAAGAAAATAAGTGATGAATTTCCTATATTAAGAGAGGCAAGAAGAGAGGTTTTTGAAGATTTGATGGATGTTAACAATGCAATTAAAGTGCTGCAATGGATAGAAAAAGGAGAAATAAAAATAAAAAAAGTAAATGTTCCGATTGTTTCTCCTTTTGGTTTGCTAATTACACTTCAAGGGAGAAGTGATTTGATAAAGATGGAAGATAGGGCTAGCTTTTTGAAGAGAATGCATGAGCTGCATTTGAAGGCCATAGGGAGCAAAGGCCTTTAATCCATTCAACTTTAATAAAGTTGAAGTTTTGAAAGCAATCGGAGCGAAAACTATTTATTTTGGTAACTTATTAGTAGTTACAAAAGAAAAGATTTAAATATGTGTGGTTTGATGCGTAAACATGGTAGAAACATTTAATATCATAAATGCGCATTCCTTAAATATAGGATTTTCAATAGCTGAAGCTGACATTGTTGCGAAAAGTTTGAAGGGGTTGGCTGACGAATATCAAAATCGGGAGAAGGCTAATGAGGTTTTTGCATCTACTTACCCGAAAAATGTTAGTCGTGTTTTTCTTGAGTCTCAATTAAGTAAATTTATTCGCGTAGTGAGAAACCGCTCTTTTCTTCCGGATGCTTATGAAACTGAAGAAGAACTAGGATGGTCGCCTGATGAGTATAAGATCATGCTTAGGATGGGCGAAATAACGCAAAAAGAAGCTCAAGAATATTTCAAAGAGAGAGAAGAATACATTAAAACTTCAAGACCTGAAAGGGAGTTGGGCGTGCTCCGTTTACTTGAAGTTGGAGATTTTTATCCCATTCTTGCTAGCAAAGTATATAGACCGATAGTTAGAATCCAAAATCCTAATCCGGGGCCAAAACGATTGATTTATACTCCAACGGGCGGAATGCCTGTTTATCATAAAAAGCGAAAGAGAAGATAGAAGAATTTATTTATAGTTCTAATGCTGAATTGTTTTATGGAAAAAATAGAATATGTGGGAAAATGTTTGTTGATTGAAGACGGAGAAGGGACAAAAAAGGAAAGGGTAATCGTAATTGGAGATTTACATTTAGGGTATGAGGGGGCATTGCAGGAATCGGGATACGCGATTATAAGTAAGGCGTATGAAGAGACGATTTCGGATTTAGATAAAATATTTGAAAGCGTGGGAAAAGTAGACAAAATTGTGATTTTGGGAGATATAAAACATGAATTTGGGAGAATTTCTAAAGATGAATGGAGGGACGTTGGAGCATTGATTGACTATTTGGAAGGAAAATTGGACAAAAATGGAGAATTGATAATTGTGAAAGGAAATCATGATGTAATTATTAACTCTATTACTGTAAAGAAAAAAATCTTTGTGATGGATTATTTTATATGGAAAGAATATGCTTTTTTACATGGTGATAGTGAATTTGATGAGATAAATAATAAACTAGTAAAGACGTGGGTTGTGGGACATGCTCATCCCGCTATTGTGTTGAAAGAGGGTGGGGGAGTCAAAAGTGAAAAGTATAAATGTTTTTTAGTTGGAAAATATAAAGGAAAAAAAGTGATAGTGTTGCCTAGTTTTTTCCCTCTCGTAGAGGGGACCGATGCTAGAAATGGAAATCTCGGATTGGCTTGGGACTTCGATCTTACGAATTTTGATGTGAAAGTTGTTGGAGAGGGTCTTAAAGTATTGGATTTTGGAAAGTTGGGAAGGATAGAGTAGAAAGGATTTAATATGTATGTATAGTTGTTGAGATATGAGAATAATTGATTTAAGTATATTAATTGATGAAAGAACACCGGTTTACCCAGGGGATCCTAAACAAGACATAAAACAAATTGCCACGATTGAAAAAGAGGGGTGGAATGAAAAAAGAATAACATTTAATTCGCATTTTTCAACGCATATTGATGCTCCCTTTCATATGTTGAAAGATGGAAAGAAATAAACTGACTTTGATGTTGAACATTTTATTGGAGAAGCTATTGTAATAGATGTTAGAGGACAAAAAGAGATAAATTGCGACGTTAAAGAGATAAAAGAGAACGACATTGTTTTTTTCTTAACCGAGCATATTAAAAAGGCCCACTCTAAAGATTTTTTTAGTAATAATCCTGTGATTACTCCGCTGCTTGCGAAAAAACTTATCGAAAAGAAAGTAAAAATTATAGGATTAGATTCATGGTCTCCGGATAACTCGCCGTTTGAAGTTCATAAGATGCTCTTCAAACAAAATATACTAATTGTTGAAAATTTAATAAATCTTGATAAATTAGTTGGAAAAAGGTTTAAATGTTATATTCTGCCCTTAAAAGTAAAAGATGCGGATGGCGCTCCTGCTAGAATCATAGGAGAAATAGAATGATGAGAAATTGGGTTTTTGCTATTGGAATCGTAATGGTGGTAATCGGAGTTATTGTTGCTTCGACGACTTATGAAAGCGCTTCTTATAGTTTTATGATTGTTGGCATTATAGGGGTTGCTTTAATTATTGTTGCGCTTGCGTTAATGTTATTTGATGTTTGGAAAAAGTAGAGTTATTTTTTTTCTTCCGAATCTGGTTGTTGTGGACGCGGCTGTAATTGAGGCATGGGAAGATGCGAAGGAAGATTTACTTCGTCTTCTAAATAGATTGCTTTAGGTGAACATTTTCTTAGTATAAGATTAAATATGGGAATTTTAATTGCATCGGAAAGCACTTTTTTCTTCCAGGCCTTCGTGATATTTTGTATTTCGTCTTTTTTCCCGGACAAAATGATTATGCCCTCTAAGAGAACGCGATCTTCCGACGGTTTCTTATTTTTTTGCTTCGTGCTTTCTTTGTTATCTGATGATTGCGAATCTTCATAGTCTATAGAAAAACTAAAGGAAATTCTTATAGCTTCTTCGTCTTTTAGAAGTGGAATTTCTTCTGGAGTAATATCTGTAAACTCGATATTTGTTGTTTTTGTGTGGCCTTTGTTGGCTGCGGCTGTTTTTTGTGCAAGAATTTTTGTAAAGTTAAATCCAATAGGTTTCATTTTAAGATATAATAGTATTTTTTAAGGGAAGTTAAACTAAATCCTCCTCACTAATTACAACAAAATCACCAACCGCAATAATTGTATTATATGGAATGAGTGTTTCTTTTGTAGGTGAAACTTCTAGATTTAGATTTCTTGAATAGGGTGTTGTGTCTTTAAGGACTAGTTGTATTAGCTCTCCGGTTCTGGTTTCGAAGGTGACGTCTTTTACGATGCCTAGTCGCTTTCCCTCTTTTGTTACAACGAGTTTTCCTACAATTTCACCAATTGGTTTTTTATCTAGGGCCATGGATCATTGAGAAAGGATTTGTATATAAATCTTTCCTTGAAGTTTTTTACTTTTGAAGAGGGATGAAGAAGGAATAAACTTGTTGAAAAAATGTAAAAATGGACAAATAAATGTTGGGATAAAACGAAAAAAGGTAAAGAAAAGGGTAATGATAAAAATTATTGATAAATATGTATTAATTAAGTAAAAATTTAATTGATAGGAAAGGGCCTCCTACCCTGCTATTTCTTATGGAGATTAGAAAAAATAAGTAATAATTTATAAAGGAATGGAAATGTGGTTTTTATTAATTTTTATTTTTAAACTTTTCTATTATTTATTATATTATATGGTATTATATATTATATATCTATTAGAATTGTTCGTGTTAATCTTGAGTTTTAGTGAAGTTTTTGTTTTGTTTTCCAGTAGAAATGATGGTGAGGGGAATAAGAATTATTTTTTGCTTTTTTTATTGAATTACGACGACGAATTTCGTTTTCCATACGAAATAGGGCCTGGAGAATAGATAACTTTATAATGTAGATAATGTAGAAAAGAGGGAGAAAGAGGAAGATGAGTAAATTAGACAATATTTTTAATGCAGTTGTAAACAATAATCTATTTAAAAATAAATCTGTTTTACAATCCAATTATGTTCCTGAAGGAATCTCGCACAGGGACCAACAAATTGAGGCAGTAGCCTCTATACTTGCCCCGGCGTTAAGGAACGAAAGGGTAAGTAATTTGTTTGTGTATGGAAATACGGGCACAGGAAAGACCGTTTCTGTTCAATATGTCAAAAATAAGATAGAAGAAAAGTTGAAAGAAATGGGACAAGACCATCTAAAATTTCTCTATGTGAATTGTAAAATGAAAAAAGTTGCGGATACCGAATATAGGATTATTGCAGAACTAATTAAGCAATTGAAGGGCAGTGTGCCTGTAACAGGCCTACCTACAGATTTTGTTTATTCCAAGTTCACAGAACTTATAGATGATAAAAAACAAGTAATTATTTTAGTTCTAGATGAGGTGGATCAGGCTATCAAAAAAATAAGTGATAATTTTATATATTCTTTAACTAGGATGAATTCTGAACTTAAGAATGCACAAATAAGTATTGTTGGGATAAGTAATAATTTAGTTTTTATGGAAAATTTAGATCCTCGAGTAAGGAGCTCGTTGGGGGAAGAAGAACTAGTTTTTCCTCCTTATAATGCGTTGCAATTGCAAGATATTTTAAAAGAAAGAGCAGGGAACGCATTTAAAGAGGGGGTTTTAGAAGACGGGGTAATAAGCAAATGCGCGGCTTTCGCTGCTAGAGAGCACGGCGATGCGAGAAGAGCGCTTGATTTATTAAGAGTTGCTGGGGAGCTAGCAGAAAGAGAAAACAGTAAAAAAATAACTCTGGTTCATATAGATGCGGCAAACCAAAAAATTGAGAGAGATAAGATGTTAGACATTATTGAAAGCGAACCTAAACAATTTCAACTAATATTGTTTTCAATAATGGAATTGTCAGATGACAAAAACTATGGCGGGATTTTTACAGGGGATGTTTACAATAAATATCAAGAAATAAGTGAAAGAACAAAAAATGAAGTTCTAACACAAAGAAGAGTTTCAGATATTCTGGCAGAGTTTGATATGTTGGGCATTATTAATGCAAGAGTTATAAGTAAAGGAAGACAAGGGAGAACAAGGGAGATTAAACTAATGCTTACTCCAAGTATTAAGGAAAAGGCTAGAGAAATTTTGAAAGAATCTTTACATCTATGAACAGTGAAATACTTAAAACAATTAAGGAAAGAGGACTTTTATTAGAAAAAGACATATTTGAGCTAATTTCAAGTTTTAAAGATCAGAAAGTTGCAGAAAACTTCTTAAATATTTTAGTTAATTCCAGTGGTCAGAAAATAATAACCAAGGCAACACTAAGTAAAAATTATGAATATATTCAAAAGTTTGTTGGAGGATTAGAAAAAGACAATCAAAATGTTGTCGATAAAATATTTGTTAAATTGGGGATTCAGGTAGAGATAAGAAAAGAAGTTGTAACTGGAAGTGCAGAAAAGACGGAAGAAAAAAGACAGAGTTTTCAGATATTCTACGCAGATACAAAGACAGATAAAAAGATAGAGGTTGCGGATTTTGTAGGTAACTTTAGAGCAAGATATCAACAATTGCAGAGGGTATTAATGCAGAGGTTTGAATTAACAAACTTAGTATCTATAAATAAAATCTCGGGCGATAGACAAAACTTGAGTATAATAGGAATAGTTTCTGATAAAAGAATTACAAAGAACAAGAATCTTATTATTAAATTTGAAGATTTGACTGGAGAAATAAATGCATTGGTGAAATTTGATAGAGAAGAGGTATTTGAAAAGGCCAATGAACTACAATTAGACGATATTGTCGGGATAAGGGCATCTGGAAGCAGAGAAATGTTGTTTATTTATGATATCTTTTTTCCAGAAGCAATGATACCTGAAAAAGTGAAATTCGAAGAGGATTTCAACATAGCTTTTTTATCTGATGTTCACGTTGGAAGCACAAGACATACAGAAAAAAGTTTTGAGAAATTCATAGAATGGATAAAGGGCGAAGATGAAAATGCAAAGAAGATAAAGTATCTTTTTTTTATCGGAGACAATGTCGATGGAGTTGGAATTTATCCAGGACAAGAAAATTTATTGACATTAAAAAGCATGGAAGAGCAGTATAATAAATTAGCTTCATACTTAAAACAAATTCCGGAAAGAATTACGATCTTTATGTGTCCGGGACAACACGATGCGGTAAGAGTAGCCGAGCCGCAGCCAATAATAGGTAAGAAATATGCTGCAGCCCTACACGAAATCCCTAATTTGGTGCTTGTAACTAATCCTACGCTGGTAAAATTATTAGAGAAAGATAAAGAATTTAAGATTTTAATGTATCATGGGGCAAGTTTGCACAGTTTAATAAATGAAATTAAGGAACTCAGAGAGATCAAAGCGCACAGGTGTCCGGCAAAGGCAGCCAAACACTTGTTAAAGAGAAGACATTTGGCTCCAACACACTCAAGCGTAGTTTATATTCCCAATATCGATAAAGATCCTTTAACAATCACTGAAGTTCCCGATGTTCTATGCACTGGGGAAATGCATCGTTTAGATATCGAGAATTATAATGGGATATTAATAATAATTGGCAGCTGTTGGCAAACGCAAACTCCTTTCGAAGAAAAAACAGGAAATATTCCTGATCCATGTAAAGTTCCTGTTATGAATTTAAGAACGAGGGAATTAAAAATATTTGATTTTAGTGATGAAGAAGAGGTGAGGAAAATAGAATGAATTACGATAAAGATAAAGCTCATTATATCGCGGTTACTGGAGTGATTATAAAAGAAGGGAAGTACTTAATTGCGAAAAGGGCGGCGCATGAAAAAGCATTTCCAAATTTATGGACGGTACCGGGAGGGAAGCTGAAGATGCAAGACTATACTAATAGAGAGAAAGATACATCTTCCCATTGGTATAATATTTTTGAAAATCTCTTGAAAAGAGAAGTTATTGAAGAAACAGGATTACAAATAATTAATATAAGATATCTTACAAGTTTGTCATACATAAGAGATGACGGAATTCCTACGATTGTAGTTAGTATGTTTGCCGATTATGATTGTGGAAATGTTAAATTATGTAAAGATTTAAGTGAATATGCTTGGGTGACATTGGAAGAAGCTAAAAAATACGCATTAATAGAAGGAATTTATGAAGAATTAGAAATGGTTGATAAATTTCTCAAAGGAAATGAAAAAGTTGGAGAGTGGAGTAAATGAACATACAAGAATACTTTAAGGATATAACAAAGAAAGTAGAGAAAGATTACCAAGTCGCTGTTGAAGCAAGAAAAAAAGGTTTTGATCCTGTGACTGAAGTCGAGATACCTTTAGCAGCCACGCTTGCAGAGAAAGTAGTTGGTCTCATAAGTACACTATATCCTCAAGTTGATGATAGAAGAATAATTGATAGAATGCTTGAACTGGAAAAGGAATATGGAATTTTAGATTTTGCTGTTGCATTAAAAATCGCCGAGGAGATTGCAAGAGAAAAGTTCTGTAAGTTTAAAGATCAGAAAGAGGCAATTGATGCAGGAATAAGAGTTGGATTTGCATATATTACTGTGGGAGTTGTATCCTCTCCTTTGGAAGGATATACACATTGGGAAACAAAAAAGACGGGAAAGGGAGAGGATTATATGTGTTTGTATTACTCTGGACCAATTAGAAGCGCAGGAGCTACAAATGGAAGTTTTTCTATCATGATTGCTGATCATATAAGAGAAACTTTAGGGTACGCTAAGTACGATCCGACGGAAGACGAAGTAAAAAGAGTAATAAGTGAAGTTATAGGATATCACGAAAGAATTACCAATCTGCAATATGTGCCAAGTGAAAAAGAACTTGAGTTTATTGCTAGAAACATTCCTGTACAGATAAACGGCTTCGCGTCTGAAGATAAGGAGGTATTTAACTACAAAGATTTACCGAGAGTTGAGACTAATTTCTTTAGGAATGGGGTCGCTTTAATTTATGGGGAAGGGTTAGCGCAAAAAGCGCCTAAACTTTTGGGATTACTCAACAATGTAAGAAAGAAGGGTTTTAAATTAACGGCTTGGGATTGGATGGAAAAACTTGTTGAATTAAAAAATAAAATGGCTGAACAGAAGAAGAGTTCGGAATCTTCGGCTGTGTACATTTCTGATGTAGTGGCTGGACGCCCGGTATTGGGACATCCGGGAGAAAAAGGAGGATTTAGATTAAGATACGGACGATCAAGAACTTCCGGACTGAGTTCAATGGCAATGCATCCACTTACAATGGAGGTATTGAAAGATTATATTGCAATTGGTACACAGCTTAAATATGAGGGACCTGGAAAAAGCAGTGCTATGAGTTTGTGTGATGAGATGGAAGGCCCAATAATTAAGATTAATAATGGAAGTGTTATAAAAATAGATACAAAAGAAAAAGCTGAAAAATATAAAAGTGAAATTGCCGAAGTTTTGTATTTGGGAGACTTTTTGGTTAATTACGGAGAGTTCTTCAACAGAAAAAAACATCTAGAAAAGCCAGGATATTGTGAAGAATGGTATAGTGTGGAATTGGAAGCGGCGATAAAAGAGAAGAATATAGAAAATGAAACTGCAAAAAAAATTGTTAACGATTGGAAAACTAAAATAAAATTTGAAGAAGCTGTGGAATTAAGTGAAATTTACAGAGTGCCTTTACATCCAAGCTTTATTTTTTATTGGACAGCAATAAATTATGATGATTTTATTGCTTTATTGGATTGGATAGGGCATGGACGCATATCTGAGAATAAATTATTACTTCCATATTCACATATTGAAAGAGAAAGATTTACTAAGGGAAAGAGAGCGTTGGAATTAATTGGAGCCGAACACGAGGTAATAACAGAAAATGTTCTTTTAGATGAAGAAGATTCCAAGGCGTTACTTTTTAATATTGGAGCAAGAGAATTTGATTCGATAAACGGCAACATAGAGGAAATTTCAAAGAAATTAAAACATATTGGGAGTAAAGAAGTTCTTGATGTATTAAATTTATTGGGAAATGTTGAAATAAAAGATAAATCTGGGACATTTATTGGAACAAGAATGGGGCGTCCGGAAAAAGCAAAGTTAAGAAAACTAACTGGAAGTCCGCACGTTTTATTTCCCGTTGGAGAGGAGGGAGGAAGATTAAGGAGTTTTCAGGCGGCAATGGAAGAGGGAAGCGTTAAATCAGAATTTGCTTTGTTTTACTGTGGAAAATGTAAGAAGGAAGAGATATATCCAAGATGCAGCGATTGTGGCGAGTTCTGTGTAAAAATGTATTATTGTTCTGAATGTGATAGAAATTATACAACAAAATGTGAAGAACACAATATTGGAACGGAGTTTAAGACAAAGAGAATTGATATTAGAGAATATTTTGAAAAGTCTAGAAAGGCAATTGGCGATACTAATGGGGTGGAAATTGTGAAGGGGATAAGAGGAACAAGCAATAGGGACCATAGTTGTGAAAATCTCATAAAAGGAATTTTGAGGGCGAAACATAATTTAAATGTTAACAAAGATGGCACAATCAGATATGACCTAACTGAAATGCCTCTAACACATTTTAAACCAAAAGAAATTGGAACAAGTGTTGAAAAATTAAAAGAATTAGGTTATGAAAAAGATATTAATGGAAAAGAAATAGAAAACGATGAGCAATTAATTGAAATATTCCCGCAGGATATTATATTGCCTAGTTGTCCAAACAGTCCTGATGAAAGAGCAGATGATGTTTTGTTTAATATTTCTAAGTTTGTTGATGAAATGTTAGTTAAACTATACAAGATGAAAACCTATTATAACTTTAAAAGCAAAGGAGATTTAGTCGGACAATTAGTTCTGGGATTAGCACCTCATACTGCAGCAGCAATTGTTGGAAGAATTATTGGATTTAGCAAAAATCAAAGTTGTATGTCTAATCCAATGTGGCATGCGGCGATGAGAAGAGATTGTGAGGGGGATGAGACATGCGTTATGTTGCTGCTTGAAGCATTGATTAATTTTTCAAGGAGATATTTGCCGTCTCATAGAGGGGGAACACAAGACGCACCTCTTGTTGCGAGTTCGAAGTTAGTTGCAGGAGAAATAGATGATATGGCATTCGATATGGATGTTGTATGGAAATATCCTCTTGAGTTGTACAAAGCTGCCGAGCAAAAGAAAAATGCTTCTGAAATAAAGATTGAGCAATTGAAGGCGAGATTAGGGACGGATAAGGCATATTCTAATTTTGGATTTACGCACAACGTAAAAGACATAAACGATGCTGTTTTATGCAGTTCTTACAAGATGTTGCCCACAATGGCAGAAAAAGTTGATGGGCAGATGTGGCTTGCTGAGAAATTAAGAAGCGTGAAAACTAGCGATGTTGCGAGGCTTGTTATTGAAAGGCATTTTATCAGAGATACAAGAGGTAATTTGAGAAAGTTTTCGCAACAAGTTTTCAGATGCGTGACCTGTAATAATAAATACAGAAGGCCACCATTACAGGGAAAATGTGGAAAATGTGGGGGGCGATTAATATTTACAATCTCTCAAGGAAGCATCATAAAATATATGCAGCCTGCGCTAGATTTAGCGAGAAAATATAATGTGGCGCCTTACTTACTTGAAAGCTTGGAGCTTACTGAAATGTATATACAGAGTATTTTTGGGAAAGAGAAAGAAAAACAGATGAAGTTGTTTTGATAAGGATTTTTATATCTTATTTGCTAATCATGCTTTTGATTGTGCCAATACTTAATAATTTGTACAAAACTTGAATTAACAAAGCTTTATATAATGAGAAGGGGACTGATCAACATGGGAGATTTCAAATCAAACAATCGCAGAGGGTTCGGGGGAGGATCTAGAGGGAGCTTTAGGGGGGGATCAGGAGGAGGTAGATTTGGAGAGAGATCGGGTGGAGGAAGCAGAGGAGGATTCAGAAGATCTTCGGATATGCAGATGCATGATGCTACATGTAGTAAATGCGGGGCGAGATGTAAAGTACCATTCAGACCTACAGGAAACAAACCAGTCTTTTGTAGTGATTGCTTTAGAGCGAATGAAGAAGGAAGCAACTTTAGCTCAAGAGATTCTCGAAATGAAAGAAGTGCGCCTAGAAATGATGTTTCGTCTGATCAATTTAAGCAAGTAAACGCCAAACTTGATAAGATTCTTGCAATTTTGGAAAATCTAGAGATAGAAGAATTGGATGAAGAGGAAGGAGATGACGAAGATGAGGATGACGAGGAAGAAGAGCTTTAGAAAGTAAGATAAAAGATAATTGAGGGAACTAAAAGCGAACCCATCATATTAATTCTGCGGCTGTTTGAGAGAATACAAAAAATACCTATAAATGTAGCAGTTAAAAGGACAATTAAACCGAGCCAATTTGTGAAAATAATGTTGAAAATGAATAAAATGATTATAACTGAAATTGTGAGGATGTTGTAATTAACTTTTGTGATGTATTTGGCTGCTATTTTTGAGAGAAAAAGACCGACAAAGAAGGCGAGAATGCCTGAAACGACAATTGTTGAGAGGATAATGATAAGATGTTGGGTTGTAAGTATTTGGAGGAGATTTGAAACTGCCGCGGCTGACCCGGTACGAGTTTTTCCTATTGCGTAGAGTGTGATGAAACTTAATCCCATTACAACTGTATTAATAATTCCTATCATGAACAAGAAAGAACGGGGGGTCGTTTTTGTAAATTCCGAGGCGATTGTTGCGGCATGACCTGAACCAATGCCTGGGAGGAATGAGCAGAATGGAGAAACTATTGCTGCAGAGAAAAGAGACTTAAGAAAAGACGCTCTAGGAAGTTTAATTTCATTTAATGGGGAGATATTTTGTTTTTTGATTGAGGGAGAACTTTTTAGACTTGTAAATAAGGAAGAGAGACCAAAGAGACCTGTGAGAAGAGGCATTAGAGGTTCTTTTACTGGAAGAGAAAAAGCAATATATCCGAGAAATCCTGCAAGAAGAAATACAATTAATGGGAAAACAAATTTCTTCTCTCTAACAATAAGAAAAAGGGAAACAAAGATTAAAATGAATGGAATGAAAAGTTTTATTGCTGAGAAAATAGGGGGGAGAAAGAAGATGAATAACGGAGAAACGATAAGAATTATTGGAATTGCAATTAAAGAGCCGTATAAAGTTAAAATTAATGCTTCATAACCTTTGCCTTCCATAAGAAGAGAATGTCCGGGTAGAACAGAAAGGAATGTGTCTTCGTCTGGGGCACCAAGGAAGACAGATGGGACAAAATCGATAAAAGTATGCGTTATGGACATAGCGATAATGAAAACAGCCAGGATAACGAAAGGAATTCCAACAAAATAGGCGAGAGAGGCGATAAGAATTGCTGCGATCAGGTTAATATGAATTCCGGGGGCGAGGCCTGTGATAGATCCAGCTGTTATTCCTGCGATTAGTGCAAGAAGTAATTCGAGTATCATCTTTCCTCTCTTTAGTAATAGAAAGCGAGAGGTTTTATACTTTATTTGCGCTTTCTTCTTTTATTACTTGAGGAATCGGCTTCAGAATCTTTACCATACTCGAAAGACTTGATTTTACTTTTATCTATCTTAAGCATTTCTTCTTTCAATAGAGGGATTTGTCTGTCGATATCTCTCGTCATTTCTTTGAATTTTTCTGATTTAACTTTATATTCTGTTTCTGAGATTTTTCCAAGCTTAAAATAATCATATTGGAGCTTCTTAATTAAGTTATTGAGTGTCTTTTTTTGTAAATTAAGGTTCGATATTTTAAGTTTAACTTTAATTTTGAGAATTGTTTTCCAGAAAAGTATAATAACGACTATTGCTATAATTATCCAGAAATAAAGAGATTGATAGAATGTAAGTGATGAAAGTTTTTTCCAATGTTGAGTGAAGAAATTTTTCAGTGTACTGCCTACAGCATTTGCGAACGCTCTGGCAGCAGTTTGGCTTGCTTGAATTTCTGACATTTTTTCGTAACCTTGGTTTATTAAAGAGAGAGTTTCTTCAAATCTCTCTTCTCGGAATGAACGATGAATATCATCGTAAAGAGGCTGTATTTCTGAAAGATTTGTTTCTTGCTCTACAGTCTTAAATTCTTCGTCGAATACATGAAGTTCGTCTGATGCTTTTATTGCTACATCTTTTATTTGTGCAATTTCACGGGCACTGGAGAAGACAACTTTATAGTCTGCATTTTTACTCTTTTCTTCAAGAGCGATTTGGGCAGTATAAATTTGTAATGCTTCAGAATAAGTTTCATTTACTCTCGAGATAGGAATTTCTTTGTTTTGCATTTCGGAGATATCTAGTTGAGCTTGCTCTAGTGCTTGTTTGGCCTGAGTTGATTCATTACTGAGAGCTGAAACAGAAGGTATTATGCAGAAAGCTAAAATTGCTAATAGAAACAGAAAGGTAAGTTTTAACTTAATTGTTTTCATTTCATCCTCTTTGTTATATATAAATTTATGATCTTTTTAAGTACTTCGTTTTTAGTATTTTAAAGAAGTTACTTTACGATTATTGTTCGCTTTAATGTTAAATCCAAACTTAATACATTAAACAGAAGTTCGTAAGTATCTGCTTCGGTAAATTTGTAAGATAGGAATTGGTCGGAGTTTACTATGTAAGTGTTAGAGGTAGAAAAGTAATACTTATTATCTTTTAAAGATGGTGGAGAAAGGTCTGATGATTTAATGAGGTCTTCTAAAGTAAATGTAGTAACCGCGGCGACATTATCTGATTTTGTTAAAGTAAGTAAAATAGGGGCGTCTTTGTTTATTGTTGTACCTGCTTTAATTGTTAGTGAGAATGTTTCTACTAAATTGTCCCCTACATCATACTCATTTTCTCCGACCTCTAAAACTGCTTGACCTGCTCGCCATTGCAAAAGAAAGATTACAGCAGCAATCATAATAGCGAGAATCAGAAGCGTGATTGCTGTTTTTTTGTGCATTTTATGAAAAAGGAAAAGTAGTATTAAAATGTTTTGTTTAAGAAGATGAAAGAGAGATTTTGAGAGCAATAACCGAGTTTTTGTCGTTATAATTTGAGATAAACCCTAACACGGAGATGTTTTGATTTAAATAGGAAGGACAACGATTACAAATGAACGAAAGATTGTTTGAAAGAATTACAAATGAATAAGCAGGATAACGAAATTCTTTTATAACAAGGCCTGAAAATGAGACTTTTTGATTTTGTAGTAACTTATTGTTGTTAGGGGAGAAATTTTGAGAAGAGGAAAGAAAAAACATGATAAGAAGAACGGCAATTCCAGCAAGGGAAAGAAAAAGAGAGAGTTTTTTCATGCCTAATAGAGAAAGAAAGGTTTAAATTAAGTTTCGTTTTGAGTAAGATATGAAGAAAGGAATGAGTGTTGAAGAAAGGATGGGGCTGATAAAGAGGAATACTGAAGAAATTGTTACCGAGGAAAGTCTAAGAGAAATATTAAAAAAGAAAAGTCCGAGTGTTTATTGTGGGTATGAACCTAATGGGCCGATGCATTTAGGGCACTTTGTAACAATTACTAAATTACTGGATTTAGAGAAAGCAGGTTTTAAAGTTAAAATTCTTTTGGCTGATATTCATGCAATGTTAAATAGAAAAGGAGAAGAGAAAGAGATTAAAAAAGAGGTAGAGGCATGGAAAAAAACAATAAAAGCTATTGGCATTAAGGCGGAAGTTGTTTTGGGGAGCGATTTTCAATTTAAAAAAGAATATCAGTTTGATGTGATGCGACTTGCACAACATTCGACTATTAGTAGAGGATTAAGAAGTATGCAAGAAATTGCGAGAGATATTGAAAATGCAACAATTTCACAGTTATGGTATCCTTTAATGCAAGTTGTAGATATAAAATCGTTAAATGTAGATGTTGCTTTAGGGGGATTGGAACAGAGAAAAGTACATATGATTGGAAAAGATCAATCTAAAGTGTTAGGTTATAGCTTTACTGCAATTCATACACCGTTAATTACCTCATTAAAAGGACCAGGTCAGAAAATGTCTAAAAGTATTCCTGGATCGGGAATATCTGTAACCGATTCTTATGAAGAGATTAAAAAGACATTAAGAGAAGCTTATTGTCCTGAGAAGGAAATTACTGAAAATCCTGTTTTACAAATAGTTAAACTAATTATTTTTCCTAGAATTGAAAGAATTGAAATTAAAAGGCCTTCTAAGTTTGGTGGCGATTTAAAGTTTGAAAATTATGAGGATATGGAAAGGTCTTATGGGGAAGGAAAATTACACCCTTTAGATTTGAAGAATGCGGTTGGTGAATATTTGGAGCAAATTATTGCTCCAATAAGAGAGAATTTTAAGAAATAATTATTTCGTATGAAACTCAACAATATCTTTGTCTTTAACTATATGCGAGAGACCGACTTTTTGATTTGGAAATTTGGACGAAGGGCCTGTAAGTCTCGTTTCTTTCACAGTTATGAAGAAGCCTTTACGAATTGATTCTGCAACGTCTTTTACTGTTGAATTAATGGGAAGAGTAACGGGAAGAGGAGAGTGGGGTTTTCCTGGCTCTTTTGTATAGACACGAATTACGTTCATGGAACGGAATATAGCGTCTTTTAATTGGGGAATTCCTTCATCTGTATATGTTGAAATCGGAATTGCGTTTATTTTTTTGGAGCGAATTTTTTCGTTTAATTTTCTTAACTCTTCTGAAGAAAGAAGATCGGTTTTGTTTATTGTAATAAGTTGTTTGCCTTGTATCCTATAGAGGAGAGGTAAAATTTGATCTAATTGCGAAAGATTTTCGATCACAATTAATACTAGATCTGCAGTGTTTATTATTCCGATGTCAAAGAATTCTGAGCCTATGCTTGGAAGATCGATTAACTGGGCCTTTATACCTTCGAAATTAAATGTTCCTATTATGGGGAAAGATGTTGTGAACGGATTTGCAGAAATATCTGGATGTGCATTAGTGAGTTTTGATAAAAGAGAGGATTTTCCTCCCTTTGTAAATCCGAGCAGAGCGATTTGAAATCCTTCTTTTTTAATTCCTCTTTTTCCGGAAGAACGACGGGTTTTTTCGGCTCTCTCTTGTTTTTCTACTAATTTACCTAGACGCTGCTTTAAATTAGCAACGAAATTTTCACTCGATTTATGTTTTGGGGCTTTACGGATCATTTCTTCTAGAAAAGCAATCTTTTCCCCAATAGATTTTGCTGCAAGATATTTCTTTTCAGCTGCAAAATATTCCGGACCTGCATTAATTGTCATACCATTATTAACTAAGAAAGGTTTATTAAGAATTTGCTTTTGAAAAAGATATGGAATTTTTAAAAAGGAAATTGAAAAATGGAATGACTGTGATAATGGAAAAAAGGGAGTTGCCAGTTGTTTCCTTAAGTATTACAAATAGATTTGGAGGAGCTAATGAAAAAAGTGAGATAAAAGGAATTGCCCATTTTATAGAACATTTAGTTTTTACTGGAACGAAAACAAGAACGCATGAAGATATTGCAAGAGAAATAGAAAAGAGAGGCGGAATATTAAATGCCTATACAGCTAATGAAATGACCAGTTTTTGGTTTAAACTTCCCAGTGAACATGTTTTTTATGGGTTAGAGATTTTATGGGATATGTTAACAAATCCTATTTTTGATAAAGAAAAGTTTGAGAAGGAGAAAAAAGTAATTTTGGAAGAGATTAAGATGTATCATGATGATCCTAAAGATCATATTTTTGAAAAGATGGCGGCGAATATGTATGAAAATCCATTTGGAGAATGGATAATAGGAAGTAAAGAAACAATTGAAAATATGGATAGAGATTTTGTTGCCGATTTTTTTAAGAAACATTATAATCCTGAAAATTATATAGTTACAATTGTGGGGGACGCGGATTTTGAAAAAATATGTGAATTTTTAGAGAAAAAATTTGTGAAAAATAAAGAAAACTATGAAATTTTAAAAATTAAAAAGAAAAAGGGCATGTATACAGAGGAAAGAGAGGGGATTGATCAGGCACATTTTGCATTTGGAATACATGCACCTTTAAGAGGAAGTAAGGAATTTTACGCTTTAGGAATATTAGACGCTTATTTAGCTTATGGTATGAGTTCGCGATTATTTTTAGAGATAAGGGAGAAGAGAGGATTAGCTTATACGGTAAGAAGTGTCTTAGAGGCAGAAAAAAATTATTCTCATTACATTATTTATGTTGGAACAATGAAAGATAAAGTGGAAGAAGTAAAGAAGATTATATTGGAAGAATTTAAGAATATTGATAAAATGACGGAAAAGGATTTTAAAGAGGCAAAGGAGATGTTGCTTGGATTGAAAAGAGTTTTCAGCGAAGAAAGTATGAATGTAATGAATGACTTAGTTTATTATGAGCTGGCTACAAAAGCGGAAGATTATTATGAATATGAGAGGAAAATCAATGAGATCACATTAAACGATGTTAAGAAGCTTGCTAAAGTAAAAGATTATAGCATTGCTACTATCGTGCCTAAGTAGAACCAAAGGTTCTTATGTTCCTAAAGACCAAGGTCTTTAGATTCCTATACTAAATGTGCAAGTACAACTTATTTAAGGTCTTTAGATTCCTATATAATTTGGATCTATAACTTTTATTTCGTGAGAAACGTAAGGAGTGTCGAGTTTTCTGGAGAGACATAGTCTGTACTTGCTGCTCTTTTTAATGCGCTTTGAAATGCTGCGTAAACGGCATCTATTTTTAATACTCTCAGTGCTTTATCAGCTACTTTTTGAGCTATTTGAGGGTCAATTTCTGGGTGTCGAAAAGTTTTCAAATCATTGTAATAAGACAGAGTGGCATAGGCGGTAGGAATAATCGGGGTAAGTTTACCCGCCATATTGTGGTCTTTTTTTGGAGGACGATAGTGCGTTGAAAAAGTTACATTAGGTGTTCCTGAGACTGT
>CAZQLX010000012.1:0-6920 GCA_964594495.1 Candidatus Woesearchaeota archaeon
TTAATATAAGGAGGTAAAATGGCATTCGAAAAATATTGGAAAAAAGTAGGAAAATTATCTCCGCATATTGGAGCTTTGTATATTGCATCAAAAGTTGTTTTTGGTGCAGGAGTAGGAATGTTACTTGCTTCTTTCTTTGGATTTAATCAGTTGATTGCTTTAATTGTAACAGTTATTGGAATTTTAATGATGCTTCCTGCAGAAAGAAAAATCATTTCTGGAAATTAATTATAAAATAAAAACAAAAAAAGAAGAAAAAGTTAAATAAAAAAATAAAAAGATCGATTTATCTTCTAGCTAAGCCGAAGACATTTCTTATTGCAACTATTATTGTAGCAGGCACGAATATTGCCAGCATTGCTTGCAATACATTATCTAAAGGCTCGATTGCTCCAGTGAACCCTTGTCCTAACGCGCTTGCGATGATTAAAACTACTCCAGACATCAAGAATGGATTTGTCTCTTCATCAGCGATGTTAAATAATCCTACAATTATACCAATAACTACGAGAACAATTAGCAGTGCCTCATTCAGCACGCCAACAAGTCCAAGAATTATTGCTAGGATCACTCCAATTAGGAACGCCCAGCCACCAATAAGGTTACCCTTATATTTGGCCATTTTTAACCTCCCTTTTCATAATTACTTATAGTATAGTCCATTTATATATGTTTCATTTGTAGATTTTGTAATATATACTTTAATTTTGTAATTTCCAACAAAAGCTCAATTTCCAAACATTTTATATATAAGAAATACTTAAATAAAGCATAGAAGAGGTAAAAAATGCCAAAGAAAAAAAGAAGAGTTGCAAGAAGAACGTCTCGAAAATCAACAAAAAGACGCCCTTCCTCCTCGAAAAAAAGAAAAAGACGTTAATTTAAAGTAAATTTTAAAAAAACTTTAAAATTTTTTTATTTTTAATTTGTATTAATTTCGTTCCTTAATTAATAAATTTCATCACGTTATCCATAATCTTTATAAAAGCTAAAACCCACCCAATATAATGAAAAAAGAGGTTAGAAAGAGTTATCATAACTTTTCTAAGATAAAGAAAAAAGGAGCAATAGAACTTTCTATTGGTACAATTGTAATTATTGTCATTGCTATGGCAATGTTAATTCTCGGTCTCGTTCTTGTTAGAACAATTTTCAAAGGCTCAACAGATAGTGTTTCAACTTTAACAGAGAAAGTCCAAAATGAAATTGTTGGTCTTTTTGCAGATGAAGGAGCAGACGTAGTAGTTAAGCTAGGATCTGATCGAACAGTAAGAATTAAGCCGGATACAGATACATTCGGAGTAGCTATTGGAGCAAGAACTTTAGACGGGTCTTCTGCAGATCGTGATCGTCTTAAATATAAATTAACTTTAGATGATGAAAGCCCGGACAACTGTTTAGAAATATTAGGAAAAACCAGGACAGAAGCAATGTTTAAAACTTCTCTAAATCGAGATTTAGGTTTTGATGAACGTTCCGGATCAAATGTATTTTCTATTGTGCAAATTAAGGTTCCAAAGGGAACAGCAAGCTGTTCTCAAAAAGTATATATTGATGTGACAGACACTGTAAATAATGAAGATGTAGGCGGTAGTTTCTTCATTCTCGAAGTAGTAAAAGGTGGATTGTTCTAACACCAAACACTTAAAAACGTTATTTTTCTTGAATCTTAATGAATAAGTTAGATCTTCTTGTAGAATATAAGAAATATAGATGGTTTTTTACATCTTCAGATAAACTTGTAATTGGAGGTAAAAACTCTCTTCAAAATGATTTACTTTTAAAAAGTGTAAAACAGCATGATAAAGATTTCATTGTGCTGCATACTTCTTCTCCCGGTAGTCCATTTTCAGTTATTCTTTCTCCTATTTCCGATGTTAATTCGCAAGATATTGAAGAATGTGCGATATTCACAGCTTCTTTTAGTAAAGCTTGGAAATCTGGAAAGAAAAAAGCACTTGTAGACGTTTTTTCTTCATCACAACTTTATAAGATAAAATCAATGAAAGAAGGAACCTGGGGTGTAAAAGGAAAAATAAAAAGAATACCTGTTAATCTAGCTTTGGTTTTAACTACACAAAAGGGCATTTTAAGAGCAGTTCCACCCCTTACTATATCAAATAAAAAGAAAATCCATCTAACAATTGTTCCGGGAAGTATAGATAAAAAAGATATTTCCACAAAGATTCAGTTAGAGTTAAATAAAGATCTCAAAGAAGAAGAGTTACTTTCTGCACTTCCGGCAGGCGGAATTAAAATAATAAAATGATAAACAGCGTAGTACAATTTCAGATAGGAAAAGCAGGCATTAATGAAGGCGTGATTCACACAATTTCAGAATTATTAAAGTCCCATAAACAAGTAAGAATTTCGGTATTAAAATCTGCAACGAGAGACAGAGACGAAATAAAAAAAATGGCTGAAGAATTGAACAAAAAATCTGAAATCCCTTTTGATTATAAAATCATTGGATTCACAATAATACTAAGAAGGCGTCTTTCTAAAATGCAAAAGTAAGATTTATAAGCCTTCTTTTTTAAGTAACCTGATATCAATATGACTGACGTAAGATCTATCAATCCCGGAAAATACAATCTTGCTTTAGCTGACGCACTAAAGAAAATGAAAGAGTTTCAAAAACCTGAATGGATTAATTATGTCAAAACAAGTGTTCATAAGACTCGTCCAACTGTAGAAGATGACTTCTGGCATCAAAGAGCAGCCAGTATTCTAAGACAAATATACATTAAAGGAATTATAGGTGTTCAAAGACTAAGAAGTCGTTATGGTGGAAGAAAAGATCGTGGCTCAAAACCCCCTCATCGTTTTAAAGGTGGAGGAAAAATAATTAGAAAAATTCTTCAGCAATCTGACACCGCAGGTTTAACTGAGAAAGTAAAAGGGAAAAAATCAGGAAGACAATTAACAAAGAAAGGAAAAGAATTCTTAGAAAATCTTGCTGGAGGATCAAAATGAGCATAAACGAAAACAAGTTACCTAAAGCAGTCTATGTAAGACAATTATCTCCAATAGAGTTAGTCAATTTTGCTAATGTGCAACCTCTAACACAAGTTACCAGCAATCAATTTCAATCTTCTCACATAACTACTTATTTGCAAGGAAGAGTAGTTACTAAAATGACAGTTTCACCTGTAAAAGCAACTGTCGAAGCCAGAATTTATAGCGATAATTGGGATTTTATACAATCCGTAGGAAAGGATTTAGTATCTAAAGGTTATAATGAAGACACGGCAAGAAGTTTTAGAGCATTTAGAGCAGGAGTAATGTGATGAAACCCGTATTACAGAAAAAACTCAAATTAGGCGTTCAAACAAGAATGACTAAATGGGCACCATACTGGGCTGTTATAAGAAAAAACGGAACTGGTAAAAGAGTGCACCCTTCTCAACTAACAAAGCACAGAAGACATTGGAGAAGAACAAAGTTAAAAATTAAATCTCGTAGAACACCAAAATCACATCTAGGATAAAATGGCAGAAGCAAAAACACAAAAGCTTGAAAGAGAATATATCATTCCACTTAGACGAGAGTGGATTCGTGTTCCCCAATATAAAAGAACAGCAAGAGCTGTAAAAGCAATAAAGAAATTCATTGCGAAACACATGAAAGTAGCAGACAGAGATGTAGATAATGTAAAGCTCGATGTTTATTTCAACAACGAATTATGGTTTAGAGGTCGGGCTTCCCCTCCTGCTAAAGTTAAAGTAAAAGCAACAAAAGAAGGAGAAATAGTAAAAGTTGAATTTGTAGAGGTACCTCAATATGTTAAATTCCTTAAAGCAAAACATAATAAGTTCCATAAGAGAGCAGAAAAGTCCCAACAACCTAAAGCTCCTCCTGTAGAAAAGAAAGAAGATAAAACTACGGAAGAAAAAGCACAAGAAAAGAAAGCCGAAGTTGAAAAAGAAAAATCTGTTGAAGAATTGAACATTAAGCAAGCAGAACAACAAGCTAAAACTCAAAAACACACTACAAAAGTCAAAGAAGTTCCTATTCAAAGAATGGCTCTGAAGAAGTAATAATTTTTCCATCTAGTTTATATACTGCGTTTCTTTGCACTTTTTATGAGCAGACATATGAAAACACAATATTCCGCACAGGGTAAGATGTTTCGACGCGGATGGGATAAGAAAAAACTCGCCAGAGCAAGAAATAAAAGAAAGAATTTAGCTTCTAAATAACTCTCCACCATTAACCTTTTAATCTTATTTTCTTTACTATAGTGATGTCCTCATTAAAACAATTAAGAATAGATCTTAAATTTTTGTCAGATCCTAAAAAAGCAATAATATTATCGCGTTTTTTCAAAACTGGTGAAGGACAATATGGCGAAGGTGATATTTTTCTCGGAATCAAAGTGCCGGATACAAGAAAAATCGCCATTAAACATTCTTCCTTGCCGTTAAAAGATGCAGAAAACCTACTTAAATCAAAAATTCATGAGGAAAGACTTTGTGCTATTCTTATTTTAGTGCACAAATATAATTATGGATCTGACAAAGTTAAAGATGAAATTGTAAAATTTTACCTTAATAATATAAAACTCATAAACAACTGGGATCTTGTTGATTTAAGTGCTGATAAAATCCTAGGTAAATACTTAATTGACAAAGATAAATCAATTTTATTTCGCTTAGCAAAATCAAGCAATTTATGGGAAAGACGTATATCAATTATCTCAACTTACTATTTCATTAAAAATAATAACTTCGAAGATACATTAACTATCGCAAAACTTCTCCTTAACGACTCTCATGATCTCATACACAAAGCAGTAGGATGGATGTTGAGAGAAGTAGGTAATCGCTCTCTCCCAACAGAAGAAAAATTCTTAAAACTTCATTACAAAAAGATGCCAAGAACAATGCTTAGATATGCAATAGAAAAGTTTGAAGAAAAGAAGAGAAAATCATATCTTAATGGAAAAGTTTAAATAAGTAATATAAGTACTTATACTTATGACGAATATGACATTAGCTCTCCCAGAAGACCTACACAAAATAATGCGTAAACATAAGCAAATAAAATGGAGCGAAGTAGCGAGAGAAGCAATTAAGAAAGAAGCTGAAAAACTAGAATTAATGGATCGAATTTTATCTAAAAGCGAATTAACAGAAGAAGACGCACTAGAAATAGGTAGAAAAGTAAATAAAGGCATTGCTAAAAGACACGGTTTAATTAAATGAAAGTTGTCATTGATAGTAATCGGGTAATTGCCGCTTTAATAAAAGATAGTACTACTAGATTAATAATAAGATCAGCCAGATTTAACTTTTATGCCCCGAGTTTTATAAAATCTGAAATTTACAAGTATAAAAAAGAAATATTAGAAAAAAGTAGGTTAAATAGCGAAGAGTTTAATAGCTTATTAGAGAATATTTTCAAAAGAATTAATATTATTCAAGCAGAAAAGTATGATCTTTTTTTTAAAGATTCAAAAAATTCAACCATAGATCCAAAAGATTTTTCTTATTTTGCAGTATGTACATTATGCAGTGCAGAAGGGATTTGGACTCATGATCCTCATTTTAGAGAACAAAAAAATATCAGGATATTTACAAATATTGATATGTTAGAGTTTATAAAAGAAAATTAATATTATGGTAATACATAACATGATAGACATAGAAAAACTTCGTAAAGAAAAACCAATTAAAGAACTGTTAAACTTCTCAATAATAAACATAGACAAACCAACCGGTCCGACATCTTTCTATGTTTCAAATTATGTAAGAAAATCCATTGGGGCGCAAAAAGCAGCGCATTTTGGTACGCTCGATCCAGCCGTAACAGGCGTTTTGCCAGTTGCATTAAATAAAGCCTGTCGTCTAAACGAATACTTAATGCATAGAAATAAAACATATATAGGAATTATGCACCTCCATAAAGATACATCTGACGAAGAATTAAACAAAGTCATAACAAAATTTCTAGGCAAAATAATGCAGCTTCCACCCATAAGAAGCAGAGTAAAAAGAGCTATTAGAGAAAGAGAAGTCGCATCGTTTAATATTTTAGAAAGAAATGATAAAGATATATTGTTCGAAACAGAAGTTCAAGCAGGCACTTACATAAGAAAACTTTGTGATGATATTGGAAAAGAAATAGGAGGCGCTCACATGTTAGAGTTAAGAAGAACAAAAGCAGGCCTTTTTTCTGAACCATCAATATCACTTTACGATTTTGATAAAGCTGTAGAGGCATACAAGCAAGGAGATGAAACACCACTTAGAAATATTCTAATTCCTGGAGAAATTATCTCACAAATTATTCCTGTAATCGAGGTTAAAAAAGAAGTAGTTAAACAATTATTACAAGGAAAACCAATTTTCGATAAAGATTTAGTTAACAAAATACCTGAAAAAGCAACACATATCGCTGTTTTCTCTCAAAGTAAATTTATCGAGATCGCCAAAGTAGTAAAAGAAGGAAATATCATTGCTCGCCCGGAGTTTGTTTTTAGTTAATTTTTCAACTTGCATAATATTTATAAACCATTTTTATCTGAATTTGAAATGAGTAAAAATGTTGTAGGCATCATTATAGTGGTCATTCTTATTGCAGTAGCAATCTTCCTACTTGTTAAACCTTCTAATACAGGAAGCGTCATTGCAGACACAAATCAAAATACAAATAATAATATTGAAGTATTTGTTCTTACGGGAGACCATTTAAGATTTTACATGAACGGAACCGTTTCCCCAACACTTAAAGTAAAGCAAGGAGATAAAGTTAGAATCGAATTCACAAGTACAGAAGGTTTTCATGATTGGGTAATAGATGAATTTGCTGCAGGAACAGAAAGAGTCTGGCCAGGAAACGCAACCACAACAGTTGAATTCATAGCAGATAAAAAAGGAACATTTGAGTATTACTGTAGTGTTGGCAAACATCGTCAA
>CAZQLX010000012.1:6930-10718 GCA_964594495.1 Candidatus Woesearchaeota archaeon
ACGGTATGATCGGAAATCTTACTGTTGAATAAATTTTATTAATGGTCTATTATATCTAATATCATGTTTAAACCAATTATCCTTTGGGATCTTTACGAAATAAAAACTAAATCTTCCCCAATAACTGGAGTTATGCTTAGGGGAAGAGTTAGAAAGTTTTGTTTAGACAAAAATCGAAATGTACTTATAGAGAACGCAGAAGGTATTAAGAATGTTGTTCGTTTTGCAGTACCTTCAGGAGAAGATATTTCGGCTATTAAAGAATATTTAAAAAGTATTTTACCTGATGTTTTGATTGAACAAATAAAGATGAATATCAAAAATCCAATCTTATCTAAATTGAAGGTTAATTTAGAAGATCGGTACGCTCTCTAGAAAAGAGTTTAGATTAGCTAGTTCTTAACCGGATTCCCCAATTTCTTATTTATCCATTTTTGTAACAATATAAATAAGATTATTGCGACCACAAGTAGCGTTAATCCTAACTGTACATTCTTGAAAACTTGAATAACAATCTGGAATCCCTTTCCCGTAGCGTATCCAATTCCCGACATTGCAATTATCCAGAATATAGTAGCAATTCCATCATAAAGTAAGAATTTCCTAAATGGAAGTTTCTTCAATCCAACATAAAGAATTGTTAAAATTCTTGTTCCGTACAAGAATTTTGTAACAATCAACACATACAAATCACTCTTCTTTCCTAATTTTTGAATTCTCTCATCAACTTTTTCAAATTTATCACTAAACTTTTTCCATCTTTTTAGTTTATCCCAAAATTTAAGATACGTTAACAAAAACCATATACAATCTCCTGTCAGAGTTCCAAAATAACCAAATACAACTACGACCCAAATAGGAAAAGTACCTTGAGCTGCAATAAACGCTAATGCAATAATTGTAGCATCGCCCCATATGGCGGATGCAACGTAGGTAATCAACCAACCATAAACAGATAACACAGGTGTTAATGATGTTATTATTTCCTCTATTATTCCCATCATCGCTTAACGCGATCATTGTTTTTAATGCTTTTCAATTATAGTTTTGAATACAAAAAAGAGTAGTAAATAACTTACTATATAATTTAAATAATGAAACCTATATAAAATAAAATGAGATCTGATCTATACGATGAAAACGGAATGAGACCTAGAAAAGGCTATTATTTATGTGGAAATAATTTATGGTATGCTTTTCTAAATCGTAAAGAGGAGTGGATTCTTGAACGGTTAGACGGTGTTCAATATCCAATAGTTCCGAATCATACAAGTATTCCTGGAAGTTTACCTCTTCAAGATTTTAGACAAATTTCCCTAGCTGAAATTGATGAGAGATTAAGAGATGCAAGAAAAGAGGCCTCCTTTGTAAGAAGACATACCTCTGCAAGTAAGATAGAAAAAGCTGTTAAAATTGTAAAAAAAGAAGGACAAAGACAATCTAGGAATTAGTTGTCTTTATTCCCAAAACCTTTTAACCCCACAATAATAAATGATCTCATGAGAGAACTCATTTATTATTCACGTACAGCGCCAACAGCAGGTAACTTTGTTCATGCAGAGGATCTACAAGCATCAGGAAGAATAGATATTGCAGTACATACAGTAATTGCAGCTTTCTTTCTCTCTCATAAAATAAGATCTGATATGAAATTACATCTTATTTTTGGCGGAATGCCTGATCCTCCAAAGCATTTAACGCTGCAACCTGTAACAGAAGGTAAAACAGGAATGGATAAGATATATTTAGCAAAGAAAGACGTTTCTGGAGTACTAAAAAAGATGCTTTACAAGTATCGAGAAGGAGAAAACAAAGAAGTTTTTCCTGGATTTTTTATTGAAAAAAAGAGTTTTCTTCATGTTGTAGATGAACTTGCAGACCAAGGAAGAAATATGTATGTTTTAGATGCAGACGGAGAAGACATCAGAGATGTTGAAATAAAAAAAGACCCCATATTCATTCTAGGAGATCATAAAGGCCTTCCTTTAAAGGAATATAAGCGTCTAAAGAAGCTCTGTACGCCTGTTTCTATAGGAAAACGTACTTATTTTGCTTCGCAAACAATTGCAGTTGTAAACAATGAATTAGATCGCAGAGAAGATAGTGGTAAACTATAAACGTTATACTCAATAATAACTATTTTTATATATTACAATGTACAAAAATTTATATGAATGCAGTAACTGGCTCAGATATTAAAATTGTTGGAATAAAAAACGAAGCAGTATTCTATGTGCTACAGACTTTACCTTTCTACCCTGAATATGGAAGATTACTTTTTCTCGCAGATGGAATAAGTCAACACCAAGTTACAGGTATAAAATATATTGAAGACTGTAAGAAAAGTAAAGTAATTCCTTATTCAAAAACCCGATTTACATTTGACGACCATTCAAACTTTTTTCAAGAATCAAGAGTACGAGATCCTCTAATGCAATGTAATCCTGAAAATATGCCTCTTTTATTCCATTATCTTTTGCACGGTGGAAGAATAAATGAAATTGAAATTAATTTTGGTAACAGGCCTTGGGTAAGTAGAGGATACACACAATTTAGAACGCATCTTCTTGATGAATTTAAAAAAGAAGGATATCTTCCGGTAGAAGGACAATTATGGATTAACTCCGACAGGCAATATAATATGGAGGATGGATTAATAATAAGAGGAAGTTTAGGTCGAAATGGCGAATTTACAAACGAATTAGAGTTAAGATTAGATCGACAAACAGATGAGGGTCAGAATATGCGATTTTCTGATTGGTTCACTTTGATTGGTAGTAAATATAGTCCTTCATGAAACCACTAATTCACTATAACAATAATTAAAAAGCCTTTCCCTGTCTAATACCAACATGGCAAGAGGAGTATCAATAAAGTTTCAATCTTATGAAAGTACAATTCCTAGACTTTTAGAGTTGATCAAATTACAGAATGAGTTAAAAAAATACGATAAAGTTATTATAAAACCTTATTTAAGTACAAATGAAGCAACCAATACTAAATTAGAGTTCGTGGAGGAGGTTTTAAAGTTCTGTTTAGCCAATAAACATCCTGTTGCAGAACTATTTATTGCCGAAGGTTCAGATGGATCAAACACTTTAGAATTGTTTAATTCTCTAGGGTACAAAAAACTAGCTGAAAAGTACTCTATTGGGCTTATTGATTTAAACGAAACAGAAACCGAGGCAATTCAAGATGGAGAATTTCTTAGATTTGAAGAATTACATTACCCTCGTATTCTAAAAGACGCATTCATCATTTCTTTAACTTCTTTATTTGAAAATCCTGAAACTGAGATGCATGGCGCACTAACAAACATGCTTGGCGCCTTCCCAGCAAATAAATATCAAGGTTTCTTTTCCTCAAACAAAAACAAAATAAGGAAATGGCCTATAAAGTTCTCAATCCACGATATATTAAAAGTGAAAATGCCTCAATTTGCTTTAATTGATGTCTCTTCAAAAGGAACAATTATTGCAGGTCATCCTTTAGAGGCAGATAAGAAGGCTGCCACTTTGTTAGGCAAAGAATGGCGTACAATCCCCCATTTGAAACTTCTTGATGAAAGCTTTGGAGAAAAGATTGTCAAAGCCCCCTTAAACGTCTCTAATACGTAAACTATATTAATCACCTTTCTTCTCTACAAATATGAAAAAGTCAGTGCGCCTATACCTTACTGGAGCAGTTCAATGGATGTTCTTTAAAGGAAATATAAAGAAACTTGCAGAGGAACATAATCTCTATGGATTTGCTAGAAAAAAAGAAGATGGTAAGATGCGTCATACCAT
>CAZQLX010000012.1:10728-20903 GCA_964594495.1 Candidatus Woesearchaeota archaeon
GGTAAGATAGAGATATTTCTAGAAGGTGATAATGAAAATGTAGACAAAATGGTTTCTTTATGTAAAGCTGGACTTCCAAATTCAACAATGAAAATGCTTGAGCAAAAGAACGAAAAGTTCCAAGATTTTAGAGAATTTAAGATACTCAATTTCTAATTATCTATATCTTTAAATATAATCTTTTATTTAGTTCATAATGACAGTTCTAACATGTAGGCAATGTGATTATTTCGGTAATCGATGCGGGGCAATCGGTCAATGTAAATATAAGTTCGCTAGTTTAAAAAATGTTACAAGTCAAACTGAATGTTGGTATGATTTTCAAGCTCCGGATCAAACAGAAGCTATGAGTTCTAGATCTCATGAAGGGAAACTTCCAGTTTTAGTTGATGCTAATAAGTAAGTCACTTCTAAAACTATTTAAATTCCCTTTTTCTTGCTAGAACATGGGACGCCAAGACCAGATCATACAAGAGAGGATTAAGAAACTTCATGAATTAAGAAAGCAAGGAATAGATCCTTATCCACCTAAATACGAAGTAAAAAACTTCTCTAATGATCTACAAGAGAAATACAGTAAGTTAAAAACAGAAACTTATACAAAAGACCATGTTTCTATAGCTGGAAGATTAATGACCTCCAGAGACTTAGGAAAGATCGCCTTTGTTGTCCTACAAGATGGATATGGAAAAATACAAATCCTTCTACAAGATAAAGAAACGCCAAATGCTACTTTTGAATTTTTCAAGAAATTTGTTGACACAGGAGACATAGTAGGAGTCGAAGGTACAATTTGTAAAACAAAAACTGGGGAACTGTCAATTTTAGTTAAAAAATTAACAATGCTCGCTAAATCGCTACTTCCATTACCAGAAAAATGGCACGGCCTCCAAGACGAAGAGGAAAGATATAGAAAAAGATATCTTGATATGATTGTTAATCCCTCTGTCAGAGAAGTTTTCATAAAAAGAGCAAAAATTCTTGAAACAATGCGAGAATTTATGAAAAAACACAAGTTCATAGAAGTCGAAACTCCATTACTTCAAGCAGTTTATGGAGGAGCTCATGCAAAACCTTTCATAACTCATTGCGACGCTTTCAATAGCGATGTTTACCTTAGTATTGCCCCCGAACTTTACCTTAAAAAAGCTCTCGTTGGAGGTTTTAATCGCGTTTATGAAATTACAAAGAAATTTAGAAATGAAGGTGTAGATAAAACCCACAATCCCGAGCATATGACAATAGAATGGTATCAAGCATATGCAGATTACGAAGATGGAATGAATCTTGTTGAAGAATTAATTCAAACAATTTGTGAAAATTTATACGGGACACAAATATTCGAATACCAAGGTCATAAAATAGACTTAAGAAAATGGAGAAGACTTTCAATTTCTGATGCTATAAAAGAGTATCTTAATGAAGATGTTTCAAAAATAAAATCAGATTTAGAGGCAAAAAATTTAGCGAAAAAACACAACATCGATCCTAAAGAGATAACGAAGGCAAATATAACAGATGAATTAATGAAATTATTTAGGCATAAACTAATACAACCTACTTTTTTGATAGATTATCCTTTAGAATTATCTCCTTTGGCAAAACCTAGTGGAAAAGATCCTACCAAAGCCGCAGTTTTCCAACCTTTTATTGGAGGTTTGGAGCTAGCAAGAGCTTATTCTGAATTAAATGATTCTAAATTACAAGAAAAGAATTTCATAGATCAAGAAAGAGAAAGAGAGGTAGGAAATCAAGAAGCAATGCCGACAGACAAAGACTTTGTTAATGCTTTAGAACACGGAATGCCTCCAGCTTGCGGAGTAGGCATAGGAATAGAAAGAATAGTAATGCTTTTCGCCAATCAAACCACCGTTAGAGACGTAATCATGTTCCCTTTTATGAAACCTATTAAGGAAGAAAAACAAGAAGTAATCCCTTCTAAACTACAATTTCCAAAATTTGTTCTTCCAATAAACAGAGAACAAGCTTTAGATTTAGTTAAAAAATACAATAGCGATACAGGAGATTTAAACCATTATCTGGAAAGCGAGGCAGTAATGAGAGAATTAGCTAAACATTTAAAACAAGATGAAGAAGCCTGGGGAATGCTTGGATTGTTACATGACATTGATTGGGGAATTACAAAACAAAACACTCAAACACATCTAACGAAAGCGCCACAAATTCTAAAAGATGCAGGATTTGATGATGTCTTTGTAGAAACGGTTGTTTCCCATGGATGTGGCTTCGATTGTGCTGGATTAAAAGACAAAAAGCGTACAAAGAAAATAGAACACGCATTAGCTGCATCAGAAACTGTTACAGGTCTCGTTCATGCCTACGCATTAATGAGAAAATCAATAGAAGGAATGGAAGTAAAAGGCTTAAAGAAGAAATTCGATGATAAAAGATTTGCAGCCGCAATAGACAGAGATATAATTCGTGAATCTGAACATCTTGGCATCTCTTTAGATCAATTTTTTGAGATATCAATTCGTGCAATCCAAAAAATAGCAGATCAGGTAAATTTAAAACATATAAAGTAATTACTTATACATGGTCGATTTAATTATAAAAAGCAAAATAAAGGAAGCTGTTCCGGAATTACAAGTATCTTCTGACGTTCCAGAAGCACTCAATAAGAAAGTTTTAAAAATACTCGATGAAGCATCAAATAGAGCTAAGCTTAATGGTCGTAGAACTTTACAAGCGAAAGACCTTTGATTATATGAAAGCACTTTTAACAGTACTTATAATACTTGTATTTACAATCCACATAGCTTCAGCTGCAACGTTTCTTAATATATATGTAGAAAACAATGGAGATGCTACATTTTTGGGAGAAACAGATAGAAACGTTTCCCTTCCAAATGGTATAGAATTAAAAGATGGAAGAATTATCGGATCCACTAACAATTTAACAAAAAAGAATGGCGAAATATGGGAATTTTCATATTCTTTATCTGGAGCTGAGTTAAATCTTATTCTTCCTGAAGGAGCAATAATAAAAAACAACACTGTAGGAGACATTTATCTTGATAATAATAAATTTGCAGTTTATTCGAAAGATAAAATTAAGGTATCATACACCATCGATAACTCAGTAAATAGCGGGTTTCCTGTATGGATGGCAATAGTTATCATTCTTTTTGTTATAGCAGCATTAGGATATATTTTCAGATCAAAAATTAAGTTACCTAAGAAAACAAATTCAGCTAATAATCATTTAGAGATGATTAAAAAAGTTCTAAACGAAAGAGAAAAATTAATTTTAGACAAGTTGAAAAATTCTGGCAAAATAAAAAGTTCTTATTTAAGAAAATTATGTGAAATGCCAAAAGCTTCATTTTCAAGACATATTCAAGAGTTAGAAAGAAAGGGATTGATCCATCGTTCTGGAGAAGGAAAGAACAAATTTGTAAATATCGTCGATTAAATTTTGTAATATTTCATTTCTAGTTCCATTTAAAGTTTCAAAATGGTTCCGTTTTGGTTCCAGGCAGGATAGATAAACTTTGATTCATTAGCAAAATCATGGTGATCAAACACACAATGAAACGAAAAAATGAAAGGAGGTTAAATAATATGGAAATGAATTATAAAGCAAAAGTAGCTATGGGAATAGCAATATTCCTTACAACTATTTTACTTGCTTCTGTAGTTACATTTGGTTTTGCTATGGCATCACCTGTAGATGAAGTAACTTCTAAAGCTAATAGTGTATGAAGTTCGGTTGGAGTTAATGTAGATGTCGACTCCGATACAAGTACTAATAATGGAAACTCCCAAGCTTCTGTTAAGTCAAGTACAAATACGAATACAAACACTAATGCAGGTTCTGATGTAAACGCAAATTCTAATAGCAATACTAAAATTAATGCCAATGTAGGTAAAGATTCAAACAGCGCATCAGTAAGAGCGAGTGTTGAAGCAAAATCTTCAACAGATGAATCCGTTTCAGTAGATCTAGATTCAATTGAAAGAAATGAAATTAGTTCAAATGAGATCGAGTCTACTATAGGTGAAACTCTATCTTCAAACTTGAAAAAAATAGGATTCGCCCATGTAATTCGTGGAGTTGGATCAATTGATAACGGAACCAATGGGCATTTAATTGCAACTGTCTGGGTTTCTCAAAAGTTTGCTTCAGTTACAAATGGTAATATTGAAGATAATACTACTTTGAAAACCTTCGGAGTGATTAAAATTTCATCTCAAAAATATAAACTAGTAAGATTTTCAAGTGAGAATAGTAATGAACTAAACTTTTACGTATTACCAATAAACACTCGAGTAAATTCTGATTCAAACTTAGAAGCTCAAGCTGTAGGTACGTTAAATTTAGAGAAAAGCTTAGATCTAGTTAGTTTTACTAAATGGGATGGAAAGTTAGTTTTAAACTCAGGAAAGCATCAAGGAACTTGGAATGTCGATTTGTCTACTGACAGTTTTACATTAAAGCCCCACAAAGCAAGAATTAATAGTTCAGCAGAAGCTCAAACCACATTTAAAGCAGAAGCTGACGTTTCACAAAACTTAAGCGAAAGTAGCGCGGCAAATGTAAACGTTGATGCAGATCTAAATGCTGAAGCAAAAGTTAAACCAAAAATAGGATTCTGGAAAAGAATCTTCTCTTGGGGTAACTAAAACGACAAAGGATTAATTTATTTTTATTTTTTCCTTTTAATTTCACAAAACATACTCAACAGCGGCCCTCCCCTCAAAAAAGCGCCCTCTGGTAAGGCCTTTTTCTCCGGGCCGCTGTTACTTTTATATTTGTGGTTAATTTCTTTTAATATAATTATTGTTTCTAGTATATAATAATCCCTTCATGCCCACATAGTTAAACATGCCTAATACTTAAATTATTATGTTAACGTAATTACCTCAATAATGTAAAATATATAAATCAACATCTTTTTTGATAGAGATGTCGAATAAAGCAAAGGGGTCGAACGTAGAAAGAGAATTGTTAAGGCTCTTTACAGAAAATGGATGGAGGGCGATTAGAGTTGCAGGAAGTGGTGTAAATGATCTCTCTCCTTGTGATATGATCGCTGTAAAAGTAGGGAAAAAAGGCCATATTGTAGAGGTAAAATCATCGCGAAAGAAATCAATTTATATTTCAAAGGCGCAAATAGAAGACTTTATGTTATTTACCTCCCTTACCGGTCTCTCTCCCGTAATTGCCTTACGATTTAATTATGAAGGTTGGTTATTTATCAATCCAGATTTATTAAAAGATTCAGGAAAAAACTGGGTAATTTCTCTCGAAAGAGCGAAATCAGAAGGAAAAAGATTTAGTCAATTCTTCGAAGGAACAATCGAAAGTAATTATTAAAGTAATTCTAATTCTTTCAATACTCTTTCTACTTCTTCATCGACTAAGTCAAATTTCTTATCGTTAAGAAAATCTCTCCTCTCCAATTCTTTTATTAGTTTATCTTTTAAAGTTTTTTTAATTTCAACTTTATCATGGCTATTCCAATGTATCTTTTTTGATTTTTTTCTTGCCTCACTCAAGAGAGTGCTTGCTTCTTTGCGATACTTATCAGCGTATATTTCTTTCTCGTTTACAATACTTCCTATTTTATGCGCTAGACTACTAGCCATTAAGTTCGAGATTTCCCTAATAATATCATTTTTTCCCATTTTTTAGTAAACTCATAATTAACTTTAATTTTTGGCGTATGAAATTCTTTATTGTCTTTAACTCATCTTTCTCAATAGGTGCATTTTTCTTAATATCGTTTAGTAATTCTTCATCAATAAACTCCAGTAACAGAGTATCCAATTTTTTAGGATCAATATCTTTACCATTTAAGAAACTTTCAATTGTTAATAATTTCCTTAAGTTGTTGTAGTAAATCTCACTCGAATCTAAGTTAAATTTAAGTAAATCCTCAGGAAACATTAACAGATAACGTATATGATTAATATCTATCTCGGTTTTCTCAGGTATTTCATATTCTTTATTAGAGATGTAGTAGTATAACATGCTTCTCGTTAATGGAGAGATTTTAAGAGACTCTTTTAAATTATCTTTTTTTATACTAATTAAATGAAATTTTAGATTAAATTTATCACTTAAGCTTAAGTATATTTCTTTATCAAATTTTTCACTTTCCTTTTCAACTAAAAGCATTATGTCAATATCATTATAGTCAAGCTTTTTAGTTAAAAAAGAGCCGAAAACGAATATCTGTTCTATTTCCTTGTATTTGCTCAAAAAAGAGAATATTTTTCTTATTAAATCTTCTTTAAATTCACTTAATTTACCTTGTTTATTTAGATTATTAGAATAATATAACTTAACTTTTTTCTCTAAAAGCTTGATTTCAACCAAATCACCAACTTCAAAGTATCTTTCTCTCTCTTTTGGAATATAAATCTGATTAAACTTGCTGCCTTTCGATACTTTATGTGTAAAAGTTACATTCTCCATTAATACGTATTAAATACGTACCTTATTTAAACATTATGTTTTTGCAAAATAACACAAGATAATTTTAATTTTGCACTGTTTGTCTTTCTAACTCAATCGCACTTACAATAAGATTACATTGATTTGGACTTGGTTCATTTCCAAATTCGTCTTTACATTTAATATGATAGTTATTGTAAAGTCCCCACTGTGCAAAATGATTCTTTCTTTGAGCAGGATCAAGATACAGCATCTTTATTCCTTCTTCGAATACAAAATTACAGTCGTTTAAGGAGTATGCACACTCAGCGTTTTCATTAGTTACAATCTTCAAGTCGCCCTCTTTGTAAGCTCTGGTTATTGTAGGTGCCTGTTTATCCACAAATACAACAAAGGACGTATTACTTTCAGCAGCATTTCCTCCCGCATCTACACATCTAAAGAAGTAAGAGTACACTCCCGCAGTTAAATCTAATTGCTGTTTACTGAATCTAGCATCTGTCTCAAACATTGCAATATAACTATCTTTAACTCCAGAAGGTGAGAAGTAACAAACTGCTTTCCCTTCTTCAGCACCATCGTCAGTTTCAATTCCAAGTGTTATAGGTACAATATCGGTACTTCCATATATTGTTCCATTTGAAGGTTCCACTTTCAAAATATTCAATGTCTGCGATCCTTTCAAAACAAAATCATAACTTTGTGTATTAACATTTCTATCTTTTTCCGCCTTTCCAGGATTATCTTTACATCTAAAGAAGAATTTATTTTCTTCTTGGTTCTTCACTCCAGTTAATTCTCCAGAACAAGTATACAATAAAGCGTTATTAATATCTTTAACATTTGTAGCACAAGCCATACTGTTTTCCATATCTATAAAGTCCTTATTTACTCTACTCCATTTACATTCTGCTGGTTCGTTTACATAAACCTCAATTGGAACCTTATCAGCATTAAATTGTACATAACTTCCTGAAGCAATAGATGTACTTTCTATAGCTGGTGGAGTAGTGTCAGGACTTTTATCAACGCAGAAGTTGAATACAAAATCATCTTCGTTTACATTTCCATTCGCATCCTGACATTTTACATAAAGACTAAATGTTCCATCATTCTTCAACACAGGTCCTGATGAAGTTTCAGCAGCATTAGGGCTTGGTAGTTTCATCTTTTGAGTATGATTATATCTAAAGTAATTACTATCTCCAAAGAAGAATGGTTTGGCGTCGAATCCTCCTTTTCCAGTGTCGTTTGTTCTTTCATATCCTAATTTACATTGTGCAGGCTCATTCAAGATTACTCCAAATTCTAAAGCTGTGAATGCAGGCAAACATCCATCAGCATTCTTTGCAGATGTTATTTTAACTCCTCTATTTGGAGGTCTTATTGCATTATCTGGAGAATACTTCAACTGTAATGTCGATGGTTTCAATGCTTGTTCCCATGGATCTATTGTTGGACTATTTACATCATCTTTAGCTACCCATGCGCATCTTTCCTCTCCTGTTCCCGGATTCAACAATTGACATGCCTGTCCTAATGATTTACATCTATATTCACTGCATGGTCTGAATGGATCTTTATTACATTCTTCACATTTTGTTCCACCAATTGGGGGTTCATAAGGCAAACACTGGAATGTTACAATCTCTGTCTCCGTCTCAGAATATGTCAAAACAAAAACAACTGCACCAACAATTAATCCTCCTGCTAATGGGCCGAGTCCACTTCCAAAGAAACTAGCTGATCCACCTTGAGCAAACACTCCTCCAAAAGCTCCTGTATTTCCAGCAGCATTTAATGTTCCAGCAACAAATCCTCCTGCAAGTGCAGCATTTTCTAATGCTTTCTGTGCACCTTCATCCAATCCTAGCATACTACCTATAAGTTTAACAGCTATGTATGCAACTGCCGCCCAAGCTACTCCAGCAACAAGTGCCCCCGATGTTGCCCCTACTTGTGTTCCTGGTGCCCCAAATCCTGCCTGCCCACCAAATATACTTTTAATGGGATGTGCAGAATTAAACCCTGTATAAGTTCCAGGCTGTGCCCCTCCAGCTACACTTGGTAAAGTTCCTTTAGGAGCGATAACTGATTTTTTAGTAGCTACGTCTTCCCAAAGAGTACTTCCATCAGCGTACTTACCAAAGTATTGATATCCATTCCCATCGGCGCCTCTGTAAATTTCTTTAAAACCAATATTACTTTGAATTGGATTAACAGCAGGAGTCGCTGCAGAAGCAAATTCTATTTTCTCGCTCCAAAAACCAGCAATTGCGAAGCTCATAGCTATGAGTAGAAAGATCTGACTAAAAGCAATTATCTTTTTCTTCACGTCTTTTTTCCCTCTTTTTATTTTCATTTTTATTTATTAAATTGATTTCCTGCTGCGGGAGGATCTTTTTCTAATATTTTTCTATAAGTATCAGCTTCTCTCTTCTGCGATTGATAAACACCAACTGAAGATGATCCAACAGTTGGATAGGGTGTTGAAGAATCTAAATAATAATAAGAAAACATTTTTGGATCACTTACAGCAATTAATTTACCCGATTTAGAGTGAGTTACAGCAGCGACAACACCTAACGTATATGCCCCAGGATTTGATATATCTAATTGAGAATATGGCATTGAAACGTTCATCCGTTGCGTTGTGTTTTGATTTTTTGGAATAAAATTTCCTCCGCCTATTGTTACCCATCCATCTAAAGTTCTATAACTCCCGTCTATATCCCTTAAAGGCTGTTTATCTTTATCAACAAAGTATAGATCTAATTGTAATCTTTCATCTTGCATATTAATTGCATTTACATCAATTGTCACAGCCATTATTTTCTCTGCATCTGTATCTCCTGGAATGTTATGTTCTAACCATAACCCATTTACTGCTGCTGTTCCAGGAATAGCAAATATTTTTCTTGGAGTCTCTTGTTTAGGAACAACATAAACTTGAGTTGATGAAGAATTAACTCCCTGCATTTGATCAACCGAGTTATCCATAAGTCTTCTTCCTACTATTCCTGGGATTGGTTCACCTTTAGTAAGACCATAATCTACAAGCAACCATCCTAATCCAAATTCAAAAAGATGATCGACGAATGATTTCTGAGGCGGTGGATAAACATGTACTTGCATTGGAGGAGAATTAGCCTGCGCTGCTAGTCTCCTTTCTTCTGCCTCTCTCGCATGATCAGCTTCACTCTTTGCCTTAAGTTGCCATTCAGGACCCCAAGAACTGCATCCTGTAAAAGCCATAGCTAACAATCCCGCAAGCGTTCCATAGCCAATTCTTTTAAGTTTCTGTTTCATTTTTATTTTTCTATAAATATTTCATCTGGTCCTATACCGCCGACATGTTTTTTATTTGAGTCTAAAATCCAATATGTTACCGTTACTTCTCCTCTAAGACCTGCTGCTCGAATCTCATCAGTCGATACAGGGGTATTAACTCTACATCCATTGCACCCAAAAGGTATTGTAAATGCTTTAGCAATGGCAATCCCATTTCCCCGATGTAAGTTTACTTGTAAATATACACCTCTATTATTTCTTACTTCTTTTCCAAGGGGAATATAATCCATTTCAGAAAGTGAGTATACTGCAGGAGGATTTGCTCCTAAAAGATATCCTATTCTTCTATCTGTTTTTTCAAAATCAGGCACAAGAGCGTTATCAGTATAACATCCAGTTAAAGCGGCTGCTGCAAAAGTCACTACTGTAGCTTTCTTTGAATGATTGATTAACCCTTTCA
>CAZQLX010000013.1:0-20337 GCA_964594495.1 Candidatus Woesearchaeota archaeon
ATAGTAAATCCCTCTTTTTTCGATGATAATCCCCATTATCCTTTAGTTGATGCGCTGTTCGGAGATTTAATGAGACAGCAATTTAAACTACCTGATCATTTAGTGAGTTCTAAAAAATCATTAGTAGAAATAGTTAATTTAGTTGAGATTAAAAGGGTAGACGAACGGTTTTATTCTCAAGAATCCTCTTTTCCTCCAATTCAGATTATAAATATTCTAAATACGTTCTATACAGGATTAGCTCCCTCTAAAACTATCGAGGAAGGCGGAGATTGTAAAGCTCTTGCTGTTTTATGCCTCACGTACTTAAGAGCAAATTCTAGGCATGCAAAATTTCGTAAGATAAACGAGAACAGCCATTTAGTTATTGAACAGTTTGACGAATCAGATCGTTGGAGACTTGTTGATCCCCAAGAACTACGTTTTGGTCCCGGAATTGTTTTATATCTTGAACAGGATCACATTTATAATCAACATTATGAAAGAATTTTAGGAAAAATGAAAGCTCCTGTAGATAAAGTATCATTTAACGATTTAGTTACTTATCTTTCAAAAGCTTCACAGTTTTCTCAATCTCCTTAACGATAGAATCAACATCTATTTCCTCAATATTTTCATTTATCGTTATTCTTATGCTTCCCTCTTGTTCGTTTTTACTCAATCCAATTGCCTTAAGCACTTCATCTTCTTTTTCTTTTTTACTATCACACGCACTTCCCGCAGATACGTAAATTCCTTTTTGTGATAGAAAAGTTACTAGCGTACTGTTCTCTATTCCTTCAAAAAAAACGTGAATATTATTGTAAATCCTTTCCCCTTTAGAACCATTAATCCTTCCTCCAATTTCTTCTAACCTATTAATTAATAAGTCTCCCACATTTTTTACCTTCTCTTTTTTTATTTTCTTCTGTACTTCAACGGCTTTTGCAAAACCTACAATTCCCGCAACGTTTTCAGTTCCACTTCTTAATCCTCTTTCCTGTCCTCCTCCGAATATTAAAGGCTCTATTTTAACTCCTTCTTTTACATACAAAAATCCAATTCCTTTTGGAGCTCCAATCTTATGTCCGGAAGCAGAAAGTAAATCAATATTCATTTTTCTGACATCAATATTCAATTTCCCAAAACTTTGAACAGCATCAGTATGAAATAAAACTTCTTTTTCTTTGCATATTCTTCCTATTTGTTCAATATCTTGTACTGTACCAATAACATTATTCACGTGCATTACACTCACTAACAAAATTTCTTTAGAATAATTATTTAATATCTTATTAAATTCATTCAGATCAACCAAACCTTCTCCATTCACTTTTATTTTTATTATCTCATATCCCCATTTACTCAAATAATTGCACACTTCAGAAACGGATGGATGTTCTATCGCACTAATAACAATTTTCTTCTTTTTCTTATTCTCCATTCTTTTAGCTAGTCCTTGAATAGCAAGATTATTTGATTCCGTTCCCCCAGAAGTAAATAATACCTCTTGAGGTTTAGCATTTATCTCTTTCGCTATTTTCATTCTAGCTTTATTCATCTCTTCTAAAGCTTTCTCCCCTAACTCATGCATAGAACTAGCATTTCCATAATTTTTATTCATCACTCTTTCTACCTCTTTCATAACTTCGTTACTTACTTTCGTAGTAGCTGCATTATCAAGATAATATTCTTTCTTCATAACTATGCGAGAAAATATCCCTATAAAAAGTTGATCTTTCCCAAAATGCTGATAATTATGTTACTTTATAGTAGATACAAATAGAAAAGCTTATAAATGAGTTATTTATTACTTTATGATGACATATAATAGACCAATTGAAAGTTTTAAACAATATGTAGAAGCACATCAAGATTGTTCATATAGCCGAGATGATCCAATTCATACACAGGCAATTCATACTATTGCTCAGAATATCAGTCAACTTGGATTTGAAGGTACACCTGAGATATATAAAAACGTTGCATTAAAAATAGGAAACAACACAGGATTACTCGGAGAATTAGATTTAGTGGTTTTATACCCAAATGATGTCTGGTTAGTTGAAGTCAAAGTAAGAAGAGAACAAAATCGTCCTCTAGGAAGAATAAGAAAAGTAGCTAATGAACAACTAGCTAAAGCTCATGCATTTATTAAAGAAACTTTTGATTTTTCCCCTAAATGTATGGCTGCTACGCATAAAAGTGAAAGTTCTGTTCCAAGTCCTTATTGTCTATTACCTTCCCCACAATAAATCAAAACCTTTATAAAAACCCCTTTCCCACATTTATTATGTTATGGTTATGGATTGTAATTGCAATAGTCATTGTTCTTATAATTGCATTTATTATATATTACAACAGATTTATAGTTCTTGAGAACAGAATTGATAATTCTTTAGCCCAAATTGATGTTCAACTCAAAAAGAGGGCAGATCTAGTTCCCAATTTAATTAATACCGTAAAAGGATACGCTAAACATGAAAAATCAATTATGGAAGATGTTACAGAAGCAAGAAAATCATTGCTTGCAGAGAAAACTATTGAAGGCAGAGCAAAGGCGGGGGCAGAATTACAAATGGCTCTCCGTTCATTATTCGCAATTGCAGAAAATTATCCTCAATTAAGAGCAAATGAAAACTTCTTACATTTACAACAAGAATTAGCAGCAATTGAAGAAAGAATCGCATATTCAAGACAATTTTACAACGATTCAATTCTTTCCTACAACAACGCCGTAGAAACATTCCCTGGATCTGTATTTGCGTCCGTATATGGCAAGAAAGAGAAAACAATGCTTACAATTGCAGCAGAAGAAAGAGCTTTGCCTAAAGTTAGCTTTTAACAATTCTTTTTCGTAATCTAAAACTTAATAAATAGTTAGATGAACAATTAAGTATGCTAAGTCAAGGTAATCCTGCATTCGGAATTGTTATCATTAATAATTCTTATTTACATTTATCTAATGAAATATTATGCTCATTCGATAAACATCTTTTAAACTTTGCTGAAAGAAAACTAACTCTTCCTGTCTTTAGTCCTCCGCAAGAAGCCTGGGAAAGTCAATATTCTCATCATAATGGAAAACCTTTTTTTGACCATTTTATAGAATCTCTTAAGCGCAAACCGATACATTTAGCTCTCTACATAACTCCTAGTTCTCATAGCACAGATCATGAGGCATTTTATCATGTAATGAAAGAGGTAAAACCTCATTTCAGACGAGCTTATGATGATCTTTCATTAAAATACTCTGATGGAACGGTCATTCATGCATTCAATTCAACTGAAACTAGATTAGAAGCAGCTAAAGATGTATTAAGTTGGATACCTCACGTTCCTCAACTTGAAGAAGCACTTTCAATTCCACTTGAAATAATTGAAGTTCAGAGATAACATTTAAATAATCTTCCCGCTTTTAACAAAGATGCAAAGAGGAAAATTAGTCGCTATTTCATTTATTTTTATTCTGGTTATTTCTTTAGTCACTCTTTCTGTTGTTTACGCTCTCGGATCTTCAACAGGGGGAGACAATCCAAGAAATGTTAATGATGCAGCAAATGAAACAGAAGATTCTAATCAAACCCAAAATGATTCTCAGAAAAGAATGAATAATCCTAATCGAATGAATAAACTTAATATAACGAACACTACAGATTGTGAGATGTCTAAAAACAGAAGAGAAAGAATAAAATGCAGGTTACAATATAGAATAGAGAACAGTAATCTTACTGAAGAATCCTGCAGAAATGTTACAGATTCACAAGCATGCAGAGTCTTATACAATAAAGTAGCTGCTTGTTATTATCTTAATGGTGTTCAAAAAGATCAATGTTTCAAAAGAATTGCAGGATTTATTAAAAACAAAGTAAGTGATGAAGCAAATTCAACAAACAAAACTTCAATAAGAAATTATATTGTCTTCTTGCTTTATGATTTACAAGAAAGAGCCGAAAGTGCTCAACAAAATGGTACAATAACTGTAGATCAAGCTGCAGAAGTAATCGATCTTATTGTTCAAATAAAGCAAGCTGTTATGACCGGTCAAAATAAAACACAAATTAGACCTATGTTTCAAGAACTAAAAACAAAATGGAGAACCCTTAACATATGAAGCGTTCAACTTGGATCTGGATAGCTGTAATTGTCATTTTAATAGTGGTAGTCGTATTACTTTTAACTATGAGATCTTCAAATCCTCAAACTCAAAATCATATGGCCACAGATGGTCTCAATGAAACTCGACTAAACAGCGAAGGATATTCAGATATTCAATCATCAAATGATGATTTTAATTCAATTGACGAAAGCTTAAACTATATCGATGAAGGTTAACTTTTTATACTACTTTTATTTAAATTAACTATGGCGCATGAAAAGCTTTCTTTTGAAGATGAAATATCTAAGAACAAAATGAAATCCATGTTCCTAGTCGTATTAATAATTGTTGCTTTTCTTGTTCTAGGATACATCATTTCTCTTGTTTTAGATCCAAGTTATTTCTTTGTAATTATGATCATTGCGATTATTGTTTCTTTGTCTTATACCCTAATTAGCTATTATAACTCTCATAGGATTGCTCTGGCCTCAGTAAATGCCAAACCTGCTTCAACACTTGCGCATAGACAGCTTTATCATGCAGTGGAAAACATGTCTATTGCATCCGGATTACCAATGCCAAAAGTTTACATAATGGAATCAGAACAAATAAACGCATTTGCATCAGGAAGAAATCCCCAGAATGCCGTTATCTGTGTTACAACAGGAATTTTAAACAAACTCAATAAGCAAGAATTAGAAGGCGTCATTGCTCACGAAATGTCTCATATAGCAAATTATGACATTCGTTTCATGACCCTCATCGCAGTACTAATTGGAATGATTTCAATCCTTGCAGAGATATTTCTTCGTAGTTTTTGGTTTAAATCAGAAGGTAGCGACAGTCGTGCTGGTGCAATTCTTATGATTGTAGGAATTGCTTTTGCAATTCTTGCTCCAATTGCAGCTCAGCTTGTTTCTTTCGCAATTTCGCGAAGAAGAGAATATACAGCAGACGCAACCGGAGTAAAACTAACCCGTTATCCTAAAGGTCTTCGTGACGCATTAATAAAAATAAAGCACGAACATGTTTCAGCAGAAGACAAGCATAGGTATCCTAAAGCAATGGCTCCTTTATTTATTTCCAATCCATTCAAGAAGTTGAATATATCCGGTCTCTTTTCAACACATCCACCAATAGATTTGCGTATCAAGAAATTAGAAATGATGTAAGTCTTTATCTTTAAATAGTTTAAACATATATTTAAAATAATTAAAGTATTGATTATATGGACAAAATAGAATTTAATTTTATCGATGATAAAAACGAGTTATATATAACACCCGTGATAACATCCATCTAGGTAGTAGCTACTTCAAGAGGGGCAACGACAGGAGGTCTTCCCTTACAATAAACATAAAGTTCGCCGCAACTGTCTCCTGCAAGGGCATAACCCTTTTCCCATACTTTCAGTCTTTCTTCTGCGTGATCTATATGCCTCTCTCTTCTATAGAAAGACGCATGGGGTTTTGTCAAAAGCAATCGTGCCAAAAGCCACGCATCCTCGCCTACACTTTCTATTACAGAGTCCCGAGCAGTTTTATTTATTAAATTATAAATATCATTATGTAACTCCACAAGCATATCACAAAGTGTAAGTTTAATTTCCTTGGTCAATCCTTCAGGTGATTTATTTGGAAATATATCATTCTCTTCCACAGGTTCAAGTCTATCAAAAAGCTTTCTATCCCACTCCCAGTTTGCTACTAAAGGTCTCATCGCTTCTTGTGCAGTATAGCATGCAGCCCAAGCCACATTTGAGATAAAATTATCTCCAAAAAGTTCACAATCCTGGACTGCTACCAATCTAGATATATTTTGAAGATACGGCTGGTTCTTTTCTCCCTGCTTCATATCGACATCATCTAATTCTGTCTTTGCTAGACGCCACGCATCTCCCCAAGTTGGACCATAAAACATCTTCCATTTTGGATTTGGTCGTTTATCCGGATTGAGATATTTTATTTTCCCTAAACGATTAACTAAATCTGTCAGAACAAGATTACTTGAAGATATTAGTCTGTGCGACCTCTCTGTCATGCGTGTTTCGTTCATCATTATTAACTCTACATGAATAGTTTATTAAATATTATTATCTTATAAAATACTCTCAGTATTTAGTAAACAACATTAATCTTTTTATACTTAAACTCTGTATAAAAAACAATGAAATCCTTAAAAGAGAGTTTAGAATCAATAGATAGATCAACAAAAGAACTTATAGAAAGAAGATTACAAGAATTTAGATCATTTCAACTTAAAGAAGAACAAGAATGGTTTTCCGAATTGTGTTTTTGTCTACTTACAGCCAATTCGAGAGCGAAGACGGCAATAAACATACAAAGAGAACTTGGTTTTCTCGGTTTTTTCGACTCTCCGAAAGAAAAAATCTCAGAAACAATTAAAAGAAATAAACATCGTTTTCATAATAACAAAGCAGCTTATATTGTCGAAGCCAGAAAACATGTTCCAATAAAAGCACGTATATCACAAATTGTTCAAGATAAAAGCAGCTTAGAAGCGAGAGAATGGCTTGTAAAGAACGTTAAAGGTCTTGGATACAAAGAAGCTTCACATTTTCTACGTAACGTTGGTTTTGAAGATCTAGCTATTTTAGACAGACATATCCTTAACCTATTAAAAGAGCACAATATAATAGAAAAAGTTCCAAAACCCGTTAACAAAGCTAATTATCTCACTATCGAAGATAAATTCAATAAAATTGCCTTTCTTTTAGATATGACTCCTGCAAAACTCGATTTATCAATGTGGTATCTCAAAACAGGGGAAGTTTTGAAATAACTTATTGTTTAAAGAATGTATCTGGAACTGCAGGGAAAAACGAAACATATGGTTTCGTTTTGTTTGATTCGGAATTTCTTCTTATTTTGCCCATATTCTTGCTAAGGTCTTCAACTCTAACATATAAAATACCTTCTTGTTCATGTTTGTAAACATGATATGTAACAGTAGGCGTTGCTCCCTTTTCTCCATATCTCTCTATTACTATCTTTCCGAGATTTCTTTGTTCGCCTATTTCAGTTCGTACTTCAATCTTTCCCTTTGGATATGTGTAATCCTCTTTGAAAGCGAGGTTCTCAATTATCGTTAAATCCCCTGTAGTGGATTTAACATTCTCTCCCTCTAAAGGTGTAGCTAATCGTTCCAAAATCTTAGCATAGGACACTGTCACGTTTGGCCCAAATAAATATCGAACTCCAGATTTATCTTTAAATCTAAAATCTCTTGGATGTGTTTTAACCAGACCTGTCCGAGGGATTGCATGTTGTCTCATAACACTTTCTTCAACCTCTCCCAAAAATTCGCTAAGCCTGGCTTCTAAACTTTTTGCTTGATAATAAGCTTCAGCATTTGCAGGAGAAAATCTCTTATATCGACTAGCATTAAGATACACTTGCATTTGTTGCACACTCGCTAATAATACTTTTTTCTCATTTGTAGTAGGATCTAGCATTTCAAAAGACGTACTATTAGGAGTAGCAGGGTCTTTTGTATAAAATTCGACAAGTGCTTTTATTTTCTCTCTTAAAAATGGAATTTCTATATATGGAACTCCCTGTATTGTTCTTATACCTTCTATCTTTCTACCATCTTCTACAACAGAACCTGCAGCCTCTTCTATAAAAGAATTAAATTCATCTAAAACCTGAGCATAAGAAGTGCTTTTTCCTGCTCTTTTAATAGATACAACAAAATTAATTTTGCCTATTCCTTCATCATCACTTTCAAAAGGAACAGTATGTACAAATGGCTCTTTAATTTGACCACTTCTTTTTAAAAATAAATCTTTCTTCTTAGCAGCAGTTAGAGCATTAGCTACTCTTTCTTGTTTGAAAGGATTGATAACATACGCCCTCACAGTTTGAATCGCCTCAGAGTCAGCATAAGAATATAACGCAGCGTTTCTTTTTTCTGCCTCAGCTTCAGGTGTATCGACACTTCCTTTCTCTAAAAAAATTTCTTTTGGAGTCCACAGTGTTGGAAGTAAAACCAATGTGTCCAATGTTTTTTTCATATTTTTTACAAAAATTCAATTTATTTAAACATTTATATGAAAATAAAACAGCCCTAATTTAATGCCAGACACTTACAAGAATTCCCATAACAACTAGAACAATCAAATAGTAAAAGATATTGATCAAATAAAGTTTTATTGGCTTACCTTCCCATAAAACGGTTCCTAACATTATTGTAACTATAAAACCAATCCAAGTTAAGAGACCCAGATATAAACCATCGACAGCACTAGTTAGTCCAATGTAAGCAGCTAGTAAAGCCATTACAAGACCCGTTACAAAAACAGCGATAAAGTTAATGAAGTACGTTGCAGCCATTCCTTTCTTTTTAGCTTCGTTTATTCTTTCTCTTGTCATTCCTGATAACTTCATCCAAACTCTTCCGAATAACGCGGGAGAATACCATAATCCTCCAACAACTAGGGCTATTATAGATCCTACAAGAACAGCAAGATAACTTATTTCAACAGTTGGTATTCCCATCTTAATCTCTTTTCATCTACATCTCGCTTTTTATCTTTATAAATCTTTATCACTCCGATTTTTAAATTTACCCCGACATCGGTTTATACGGATGAGGTCCGCTCTGTCTTTCACACTTTTTAAAGACGCTAAATCCGGTAGTTCTTTCCAATCTGTCAAAAATCAATCGGCTTGTGTTTCCATCATACCAAGGGCATTCTAATAACGACGCCGTGTTTTGTGCAAAGTTTAATTTAAATTCCTTCTCCCCTTTTTCTTTTACAGCTTCAACAATAGAAAGATAAGCCGTAGAATCATCAGCTTGTCTTGTTACATAAAAAAATTCCGTACCTCTATGATCAAGCATCGTTTTCGTAACTCGGTATACCTCTAATTCTTTCGGAACAAGCAATTTTACGTTTTTCATTTGAAGAGGAAAACTTTCCCCCACATTAATTAGTTCTCCACTTTCTCTAGTAAGTTTCTCCGCAATATCTTTTTGTCTGTCTAAAAACCACTTTGTAAGTAACATTATACATTTCTGTTAGTTTTTTACCTTAAAAAGATAGTTGTAATATAAAACTAAGAATCTTCAGGATAACATTCTCTCTCAACAGCCTCTCTCAATGATGTTGAGGTTTTAACTCCTTGTTCTATTGGATGTTGAATTTGATCTTGGCATATAAGAATTCGAGGAACGAAATCAACACTTTCTATTTGTTTACCGAATTCTTTTGAGAGAGCATAAGTCACTTGTGGCGAAGAAACAAAATACCAGTTAAATTGATTATTTACGATATAACTTAGTATATCACTTCTTTTATCTCTGGTGTCGACATCAATTGAAACAAGAATTGATGTGTTTAACACCGATTCATGTAGTCTCTTTAAATTAATATTTTGTTCTAAACAAGATTGGCAATTCAAATTAAATGGATGTATAAGAATAGGTTTACCTACAAAGTCTTTAATTTTAAAGACCTTACCACTTTTAACATCAACCATTTCAATTTCATTCCATTCTACATCATCTGAGAAATTCACAGGAATTTCTTCTATTATCTCGGGAATATTCTGAGCATCTTCAACTGTTGCGGATGGTGCAGAAGGAGAATTTTCTAAATTTGGATTATTAGATTGAGTCATAACTAGTAAGACTGCAAGAACAATAATAACTAAAACCAATACTCCAATTATTACTTTCGTTTTATCCACTTTCCCGGTCATCTTTATCTGTGAGTTTGTATCTATTTAAATATTTTTAATAATTTTTTAATCAAGAAAATATTTCTTCTAACTTTCTTTTTCTTCCTAAGCTTAAATCTCTCACTAATTTTTTTCTTTCTTGAAGAATTTTTAGAATATCATCAAAAAAAACATCACCTCGATCATAATTATATTTATTTTTATGGAAAAAGTAACCATATGTAACGCCATCATAACGTAAAAGAAGTTGTACTTCTCCCTCAAATCGATTCTTTTTTATGTTTTTAACCTGTAAAACATTATATCTCAATACTCGATTGCCGGCATCGCTGTCAACCCTAGTATCTTTAATACTTTCAAAAACATCTTCTCTTAAGAAATCAGGATTCATAAAATCCAAATATATGTAATATTTATAAAAACTTCTACAAAACTTTTTATAGGCTTATTATATTGAAGTTTATGCAACATATAGTTAAAATTCTCGAGTGTGGTTATGTAACTCATAATGTAAGATACTTTATTATAGAAAAACCTAAAGATTATACTTTCATTCCCGGGCAAGCAACAGAATTATCTATTAATAAACCAGAATTAAAAGACAAAAAAAGACCGTTTACTTTTACCTCGTTCCCTGAAAATCCTTATCTTGAGTTTACAATTAAAATGTATTCGGATCATAATGATGGTATGACAAAACACCTCTCTTATTTACAAGAAGACGACGAGCTTATTCTACATGATGTATTCGGAGTAATTCAATATAAAGGTCCTGGTGTTTTTCTTGCAGGTGGTGCAGGAATAACCCCTTTCATCGCCATAATTAGATCATTAAGAAAACAAAACAAACTAGAAGGAAATACCTTAATCTTTTCAAATAAAACCTCCAAAGATATTATTTTAGAGCACGAATTTAAGAATACTCTCGGAGAAAACTGCATATTTACATTAACCAGAGAGAAAAATGATAATTATCTAAACGAACGTATTAACGAATCTTTCTTAAAGAAACATGTGAAAGATTTCTCACAACATTTCTATATCTGTGGTCCAATTCGCTTTGTCGGAGAAATTCAGTCTATTCTTCAAAAGTTAGGTGCAAACACCGATTCAATAGTTATTGAGACGTAGTTTATTTTTCTCTAGAAGATTTTACTGCATCGCTTATCATTTTAACAGTTTTCAAATATATATCTTTTTGTTTTGCAAAATTACCTCTAAGTTCATATTCGGCCGGACTAATTTTTGAATCATCAGCAATTACAAGATCGTCTCTATCATCTGTTCCCCATCCATTTAAACCATAGTTTCCAAAAATTAATTTTACACGTGGATAAAAAACATTGTCTGTTGCAAGTATCAGGATATCTTCCCTATCTAATTGCGAAGGATCTTTGGCAAAGGGAGGATGATCTTGAATTTCAGAGTATAATTGCGCCTTTGTTATGCTAATTCCCCCCTTGGTAGTTTGAGTTCTATTTATTGCATCGTAAAGTCTAGTATATCTTTTAAATCCATTTTTTTCTTCCTTCAACGGATGTTTCCATATTTCGTCAATTATCTCAGTTAATCCTTCTGGTCTTTTCGATCCATCCCTTTCTTCTGTTTTCATTTCTTCAGATTTTCCTATTTTTCCAAATAGAAAGAATACAGAAATTGTTCCATATAAGAGTAAGTTTCGTATTTGCATTTTACAATTCAGTATCTTTTCCGTCTAAAGAAAACATTGCTTTCCAAGCCAAACTCATTAGATTATCCCATATTCTGTTTTGAAAATTATCGTCATTTTGTGCTCTTTTCATAACTTCTGTAGAAGCCATCTGAATAATTTTATCATTTTTATCTCTACCGTTAACTCCATAATCAGCTATATAAGCGCGGAATACATTAACAAGAACATTCTCGCCATCAATAAGTAAAGTATCCTCTTTACCTAATTCTCTTGCATTTGATGCAAAAGGTTTTTTATCAATAACATATAAACCGATAGCCCCATGCGATGGATAATAAGGTCTCGATTCTTCAGGTTCAAAATTGATAGTATACCTAACTCCAAAAGACCTTGTATCTGCATTTGTTTCACTCATTGTTGCTTTTTGCATAACTCCATCAGCGATTTTTCTCACATCATGAGCTTCTCTTCTTTCTTCACCACGCATGCTATTTCCCAAAAGTAAAATAGGTAATACAATATAAGCTAGTTTTGGTATTCTCATTTCCAGGAAATCTTTTTGTACTTTATAAAACTATTCAATCAAATCTCTGTACCCTTCTTTTTTCTATAATCTAAATATCTTTTAGAAGCATCAAATCCCAAATTCATTAATCTGGTGCATTCATCATAAAGTTTTTGTGCGTTACCATCACGATGAGAAATATTTTCATATATAATTTTTGATCTTTCTTGTCTGATTAGAATTACTTCATCATCCTCAGAAGTAACTCCATCAGCATTTCTATCATTAATTAGTATTAAAGAGTCTGGCCCACCCATACCAACAGCTTTTATAGACAACTTATCCTCTTTTCCAAGCCTACTTTTTCCATTTACAAACTGGAAAATATCAACTACATAAGCTAACATGTGCCCTATCTCTTCCTTTTCTTTTGTAAAAAATCCTTCTGCTAGCAAATACTCCTTTCTCCTCGGATCGCTATATACTAAATTATCTTCACTTACGACCTTTTGAACTAATTTTTCTCTTTGAACTGTTGAAAAATCTTTTTTTAACAATTGAAATGTAGCAATTCCTATCGATAACAGCGTCGTAGCTAAAAGAAAATTTAACGATTTTTGACCTCTCATTAAGTTTATATGTTTTTATATTATATAAACTTAATTTACTTAATCATAAAGTGACAACAACAATACCAAAATGTATTTAAATAAGAGCTTCTATCAAATATCATGCAACACAAGGAGGCACCTAATATGAGGAATGAGAATTTACATTATAGAATTCTCAATTTTACATGGGGTGGTTTTACTTGTGTCGTTACTTCTAAAATTGCCATGTGCTGATCGAGCCTTAATTTTTCCGGCTTACTGAACACATAAAAAAACACCAAAATGATACTAAAAACAACACCACAAACACTTGAAACATCAGAAATATTAGATGAATTGCTTTCAGTTAATAATCTTCTTAAGTATAAACTGAATGTAATAACAAAAGGATTCCTTATTTCAGACAATTTAATATCTGAAATTGAAAATTTCATAAGAAGTAATAAAATTTCAACTAAAAATGGAGAAACTCAACATATATGTCCAAGATGTTTAAAAGCATTCGCAATAAACAGAGCTCGTGAATGTGGTTTCAGTTCGAACATAATCAATTACTTTTTTAAGATATTTAGGGATCAAGCCATAAAAAAAGCTAGTGAAGCAGGAGTTAATGATGATAATATGAAAGAACTTATCGAGATACTTGACTGTGAAGCAGGTCACAATGGATATTACCTTAATGAAGGTGAGCTGCTTGAGGTTTAAACGCGATTTCTCAAAAACCCTTTTCACCTAAAGTTTATCTAATCTCAAGCAGCTTTTTTATTTTTTACCTTTTTCCTGATCTTGACGCTTAATGAAACCTTTTATGAAACCAGAATGTTCCCCTCTATTGATAATATTCTTAACTTGGAAGAAGCTGCTTTCTCCTACTCTTTCTCCCTTTACTGTACCCATTGTTCGCGTATGAATCTGTGAGGACATAAGAACCTCTCCATGTGAACTTTCAGCTATTCTCTTAACAATAGGAATTGTATTTCCTAAAGAACTAAATCTAAACTGTCCAGCTTTAGCCTCAACGGCTAAGTCTCCATAATGAACTCCTATTCCATATTCTATTTTCTGAGCAAACTTTTTATTATAATCTTCTAAAGCTCTCTTAATTTCAGAAGCAACTTTTATTGCATCTACATTGTTATCAGGATTTTTAGTAATTATAGGAGCAAATATCATCAGTCTGTAATTTCCATCCGCATATATTTTTGCTTTAGCGTCTTTTGCAGTCATCAGAACTTTATTTACTGTTTCCATAGCGTTTGTATTACTCTTTTCTATATCTTGTAAATTCTTTATCTTCAATGCCACAAGAGTAGAACTCTGTTTTTCTCCCGAATCAATAATACTTGCTTTTGATGCTTCCGCCCCCTTAGCAATATTTGCTTTTATAGGTCCAACTCCCATTTTTCCACTTGATCCCCCCATAGCTGATTTCTTCTTTGACTTCTTATAATAATAAACTCCACCAATTATTATAATAACGATTAAAATCAACCATCCCCAGAATGAAGGTTTAGAAACATCCAAAACAGCGTTTCCTGTTCCAGCAAAGTATTGTTCTCCTAAGTCAGCAGTTTGGTTTCCATCATTTACTTTTATGCTATATGTTCCATTTACAGCATTCGGTGAGCTTAACTTAACATTATCTGCCTCTCCAACTCCAATATTCATGCTTACGACATCTAATTTTTCTCCAACACTAACTTGTAATGGTTTTGTATAAGGTACGTTTCCCGTATTTGTTATAACTAACGTACCATTTATAACAACAAATGTCGCGCTCATTACTTTTTCAACATCAAACATTGCACTATCAACTAAATTATCATAGCTCGTTTCAATTCTCCATGTGCCAGGGGTTGCATTTGCAGCGAAAGCAAATGTATTAGGAACAAGAGATTTAACAAGTTTCTTACTTACCTGTTCTTTTCCAGGATTATAAAGAGCAACAACAACATCATTACTTACTTCCTGATTTGCTTGATCATATAAATAAACATTATACACTAAATCTGTTCCAGGTATTACTCTTATGGCTGTAATACTTAAATTAGATGCTTTAACAATCTGGTTTATCTTTATACTCGAACTGCTTCCACCTTCATTTACAATATTTCCGCCTGAATCCTTCTCGTAAACCCTTGTCTTTACCTCATAATTTCCTGATGCAGTGTTCTCAGGTATAGTTACCATGAATGAAAATGCACCATTACTCACAATATTAGATAAAGATAAGTTAATATTAGGTAGAGATAATTCAACAAATCCCTCGACACTATTTCCATTTCTCTTAACAGCATCCCCACTTACAACAACACTCTCTCCCGGGTTCAATGTAATTTTATCAAGCTCGAGCTGAACAGTAATTCCTCTTACAATATCGAATTTTTGACTGATCGCAACATCATCTCCATAAGAAGCAGAAATATAACATTCTCCGCTTAAATTACCAACAAGAGCGTTATCCAAATTAATTCTTATCAATTCGCTTGCTTGTTGTCCAGCTTGTATATTCTTAATAGATCTTAAAATTTCCATCTCATTTGTCCCACACTTAAGCTTTGCTGTTAAGAAATTATTACTATCAGCAATTGGACTAACAGTTATAGTCACATTCAATTCATCTCCAAAATTATACAAACTCTGTGGCTGTGATATAAACACTTCTGCCAAAACACCTGGCATTACAGTAAGTATCGCAGCAAATATCACCAAAGCAGTTATAATAAATTTCACATTTCCCCTTTTTTGCATAACTTTTCTTATCAAACAGGATATTTAAAGTTTATTGATATTATATATTTATTATTTTGTTCCAATTGCATCCAAAACTCCAAATCTCATTCCTCTGTTTGTTTCAACATCTACCTTTGCTAAATATTTTGCAGCATCCAAGGACCCTCTCCCATATGGCTCTCTTGTATTAATATTGTGTGAAATCATTGCCATTCTGCCCTGTATATAATGATACTCAAATGCAACATCTCTGTTTGGTGAAACTGCATAGAATGATCCCCTCGAATTTATTGTTTGACCAACTCTGCGAGCAATAAGTTCCTCAAAGAACTCCATGTTATTAGTTATTCCTTTAAACTCTCTTCCCCATGCACTTGCCTTATCAAAGCCTATCATCGAAGGGTGTCTCGATACAAAATCTCCCCAGAATTTACCCAAAACATTATGTAACGAGTAACTTGTTGGTCCTTGCTTTCCATCATATGTTGCAATATATGTATGCCAACCATGAGCATCTAAAATTTCTTGTTTATCTGGAACTCCAAGTCTTTTTTGTTCCTCTCTATCTCTTATCATCACAATTTCCTCTTTCGCTAATTTTAATCCCAATCGATTAAGTTTCTTTCTAATATCGTCCCCTGTTCCACTTACGTCTTTTTTCCAACTAAAATCAGGTCTTGTTTGATCTACTCCCTGATGGCTTTCAATAAGATCTAATGCATATCCTTCTGCTTCAGCAAAAAGATCTCTGTTAGAAACTACAAACCTGTCAGTCTCATGCTGGAATGCAGCAACCTGAGGATTCATGTTCGTTGCTGCCAAATATGGAATTCTTGTAATTTGAGCTAAGTCTCCAGCAGTTGCTCCGATAACAAAAGGTATTTCGTGAGCATCATAAAAAGCAGAATTCATTGCAACAGCAGCATTTCTTTTGTTGCCATCAAGTCCCTTAGCAAAATCTAAAGCAACAAAATGACCATATGTTCTTTTGATATCTTTTATTGCTTCCTCTCTTTCAGCAAAAGGAATCATTAAAATTCCATTATTAGTATCTCCGGATTGAGTATTTCTCCCCCCAAGTGAATAAGGTAAAACTTCAATAGTAGGATCACTTCTCGCTAACCTTAATAACAACTTTCCCATTCCTCCATTTACAGGATTAATCATTATTTTTGTCTTTTCGGGCATCTTCATATCTACTTTATTCTCTATTTATTTCTTTCCTCTTTATTTTCATCTTTAACAGTGGTGAAAATCTCTCTTTCTTGCAAAAGAATGTTTAAAAGTTACTCGATTCTATTAATCATATGAATATTCCTTCACATTCCTGGCTTTTCGGTAAACTCCCAGCAGAGGTTGTTATTTTAGCAGGAGTTCATGGGAACGAAACCGCAAACGTCGAAACAATAAAAGAACTTATTAATTCTGATCTGATAAAAAATAATAAACATAATATTCTGTTCATTATAGGAAATCCCGGAGCATTAGATAAAAAAGTAAGATATATGGAAACAGACCTTAATAGGGAATTTAATGTTTTTAGTGATAGTTATGAAGGACAAAGAGCAAAAGAAATTGCTCCTTTTCTAGAAAAAGCAAAACTTCTCATAGATTTACATTTAACCCAAATTCCAACGTTAAAACCTTTTTGTGTATCTTCAAATCATACAAAAAGTATGGATTTTCTAAGCAAGTTAAATGTTCCAATTGTAGATGTTGTAATAACCGAGCAGTTTAACCCTAATTCTATGAGTACTGATGAATATTTTCTCCACCATAACCCTGAAGGAATTTCTCTCTGTTTAGAGTTAGGATCAATTTTTGATGATAAAGAAAAAATAATTTCTTTAGGAAAGCAAGCAATTACTGAAGCATTAAATTTATTTAACAATTTAGAAGAAAGACCATCGAAAAAATTATTCTTTTGGAAAGAAGTACAAAAAGTCCCAAACAAACCAACTGTAAAATTAGTTCCAGATTTATGTAATTTTCTCGATATAAAGAAAGGGCAAGTTCTTGCTTATGATGAAAGTAGTCCAATTACTTCAGAACAAAATGGTAAATGTCTCTTTCCAAAATATGCTAAAACGACCGATAGCTATTTGCTTAGAATCATTTCTAAGCAAAGTATTTAAACATTCATTTAATCGCTTTTTTATGCAAGATCCATTTCAACGTCTTAATGCTCTCATTGCCGAACATTTTCCAAATGGAGTTCCATCCGATACAATAAACCTTCATATCGGAGATCCAAAGGGGCCAACAAATCAAGCAGTTCTTGAAGAATATAAAAAATATGTTAACTTTGACAGATATCCTCCTCTCACTACATCAGATGAACTAAAAGACGCAATAATTGAGTACAATCAAAAAGTTCACGGAGTTACATTGCAAAGGGATCAAGTAACAGCGGTTCACGGAACAAAATCAGCTTTGGCCTGGATGCCAAATTTCTTTTTGAACCGAGGTCATGGAGAAATTATTGTCCCAGACCTCTCTTATGCTACTTATGTAACTGCTCCAGATAGATTAAACGTTAAAATAAATTATTATTCAGTTAATGATATGTTTTCGGGCTTCTTGACTTCTCCTCGAGGTATTAATTACGGAATAATCAACACACCTCACAATCCATATGGGGTTATATTATCCAGAAAGGAATTAGAAACATCAGTAGCAATAACACAAATAAATCAAGGAAAAAATTTTATTCTTGCAAGTGACGAATGTTATATTAATATTTTCAATGGAAAGAGGCCAACAAGTCTATTGCAAGTTGATAAAACGGGTGAATTCAAAAATATGTTTGTTACAAATAGTCTTTCTAAACTTGGAGTCCCAGGTTTAAGAAGCGGTTATGTTGCAGGTGATAGCTTTTTAGTTCAAAGATTTGAGTCTCAATATAGAACTACCGGAAACGCCAGGGAGATAGCCTGGCATAAAGCAAGTGCTCTTGCATGGAGAGACTTTAAATCAATGGAAGAAACAAATGAAAGATATCAAGAAGCATTAAGAGATTTTTCTCAGCAAACAGGATGGCCAGTTCCTCCAGGAGCGTTTTATTTCTTTCCTAAAGCAATTCGTGATGGAGAAGAAGTTGCTGTTGATCTTTTAAGACATCATAATATAAAAGTAATGCCTGGAAAATATCTTGATTATGCAGAAAGCGGGAGATGGGATAATTACATAAGAATTCCAGTCGCAGAAAAATTACCTCGGCAAGTAATAGGAGCAATTAAAGATGCAGTCACATATTAAAGATAAAATTTTAGAATTAGCAAAAGCTCATCATTCCTTTTTTCTTTACGATCTAGACGTAGTGCGATCTCAAGCAGATAAATTGCGAAAATTACCTCTAAATGTTGAGATTTTCTATGCAATGAAAGCAAATGATGATCCAAGAATTATCCAAGCTACTTTGTGTCACACCCAAATTTCAGGTATTGAAATTGCCTCGCAAGGAGAAGCAGAGAAAGTACTAAAGCAGACAAGAGATTTATCACGTGTCATTTATACTGGCCCAAGTAAAAGAGTTGAAGAATTAGAATTTGTAGTAGAAAATAGAATTCAATTAATTAATGTAGAGTCTCTCACGGAAGCTTATAGGATCCAAAATTTAGCAGCATTGCCTCAAGATATTCTTTTGCGTGTCAGTACGAACAAAGAAATTCACGGAGTAAAAACAAAAATGGCTTCAGTAGATAAACCAACCTCATTTGGAGTTGAAGAAAACGAAGCAATTTCAGTAGTCAAGAGATTAAAAGGTCTTGATAGATTAAAATTAAGAGGATTACATATGTTTGGAGCGACAGGAATTTTGGACTATAGGGCACTATTAGATTATGTCGATTACTGTTTTAATTTAACAAAAAAGATAGAACATGCAGCAGAATCTGCTTTTCCAATTCTAGATTTTGGAGGGGGACCTGGAGTAGATTATGAAGGAAATTCTCATTTCGATATGTCATTTTTTGGAAGAGGATTAGATAAATTAATTAAACAAAATGGAATGGGGGATAAAAGACTTATTTTTGAATTAGGCCGTTTTATTTCTGCAGACTGCGGCTATTTTGTAACAACAATTAACGACATAAAAACATCTCATGGTAAAAAAATATTAGTTACAACAGCAGGAACACACGCCCACAAGAGACAACAAGCTCTAAATATTAACTACCCAATTGAAATACTAAATCGTGGAGAAAACTATTTATACGCGGATCAATTAAGCGCATTAAGAGAACGTGTTCAGATAAGAGGGCCTTTGTGCACTCCCATCGATTGGCTTTCTCTCAATTGTTATGTTGAGAAAGCAGATATTGGCGATCTTGTCGTCATGAAAAAGACAGGAGCCTATGGTGCTGATCAATCAAATAAAGATCATCTTTCTCACGAACACGCTCCCGAATTTACTATTGGATAAAACCAAAGTCAAAAAAGGAAAATAAAAAATGAGTAATATTGTAATAGCAAGATTGTACCAAGATGGCAAGTTAATTGGAGTTTTTCCAAGAACTAAAGAAGCCCGAGGCACTTTAGATGATTTGCTTTCTTTGGATATGAAGATTAATGATCAATTCGGTAGATCAGCAACCATTTCTCACAGTACAATCCGGGAATATCTTAACGCATATTCTTCTCATATTAACAATGATCTAATCCAATTATTTCAAAAAGTTCATGAAGATTTATCTATAACTGTCCATGAACATACAAATACTGGAGTATTAGTAGCTCTTCAAACAGGAAATTTTGCTAAAGAAAATATTCAAACAGCCCAAGATCTTCTTGAAGCTGGTGCTGTAAGAACCGCTGAAAAAATCTTTGATCCTCAAACTGGTGTTGGAGTTTGGCAAACACAATTATATGGCGTTGATTGTATGAATGCACTTTTCAAAAGAGAGAATGTTATAATGGGACAAGGTTATTTTGACAAGGTTCCTCTACTAACTAAGGACTGGACTGAAGAAAAGTTCAAAGAGAGAGGAATAAGATTTATTCCTCGTGACCACTATATTAGTTCTTTCGGGGAG
>CAZQLX010000014.1:0-20101 GCA_964594495.1 Candidatus Woesearchaeota archaeon
ACATTTCTTGTCTCACTATTATTAGCTGTTCCATCTGTAGCAAGTGCAGTAGCATTAAAGAAATATAATCCATCTGTTAAGGAAGTAAAGTTAAGATAATATGGCGAAGATACAGATACACTTGAGTTCAAAAGATTTCTAGTTGAATTATATACTCTTATTGTAATATTCGCAAAATTCGTTGCCGTTGTATTCACAATAATATTTCCTCTACTCACATAACTTCCAGACGTTTCTGTTGGCGTAACAAAAGCAAGCGTTGGAGCATCCAAGGCACTCATCTGTATTTCAGTAAGCCAAAAGTTGCCTGCATTAACAGCATTCGTAGGCATGAATTTCCAATACACGTGCGAACCGCAATCCGAAAAAGAAAAAGATTGGTTGTATGTTTGTGCCAGAGGGGCAAATGCACTACTACAGTTACTATAAGAGGTTCCATCGTCAGAATATCTCATAATCACAGTCGGAGTTGTCGCCCCATTAATATCCCACCGACCTGGGGAAAGATGGGTGCTGAAACTAATTTGACGAATATTTACGGCGCTTGAAAATTGATAACCTATCTCAGTATCGGTGAAGCATCCTCTTGCATCAGCGGAGGCAGTACTCCAATCATCATCAAAAACACCTGCATCCCCGCTACCCCCTCCGTAATCTAGAGTTCCAAAAGCAGTTCCCCCAGTAGTTAAGTCGGTGAAAGCTGAACTAAGATTAATACTAAGAAGAGCAATACAAATGAAAAACACAAGAAATACAAAAGACCTAAAATTTATTTTTTTCATCGCTTTTTCCCTCTTTCTATTTCCTCTTTAATTAGTCTCTCAATTCGTTTAGAAACAATTATATCATTTTCTTCGCAATATTTTTGAAACTGAGCATAAACTTTATCGTCCAGACTGAGCGTCACCTTCTTTTGCATTAATCTATTTATTTTCCCAGTATATAAATATTTCTAATTAAGTATTTAGGAATACTTATACAATAGTATACTTATATAACTGTTTTAATAAGTATACATATGTACAGTTATTTATATAGAAGTATAGAAATAAACAAATACATTGTAGCAGATGGGGAGATTTGTCACGGTCAACCTAATTTTAAGGGAACAAGAATAATGGTTTGGCAAATTCTAGAATTACTTGGTGGAGGAGTAACGATAAAAGAAATACTTACAGATTATTTTCCTCAACTTAAAAAGGAATCAATTTTAGCCGCTTTAAACTATGCTTCTGGAGTGGTTAATGAGGAAAGATACGCTTCATTCAGATAAACTTTTATTGCTGTGGAGAGAAAATATTGAGCCACATTATCTCAATAACCATTTCCATACAGGAATTAATCGTATTATACCTTCCTTAACTTTAACATCGCTTTCTTCATTTTTTGTTATAATAATACCTTCTCTTTTGTCAAATTTTCTCATAAATTCTAACAACGGTTTATAATCCTCCAAATTAATTTTTTCCTTATATTTAACTTCAATTGGCACTCCATCAAGTATTATGTCTATCTCATTTCCATTCTTCCAAAAAGAAGAAGCATTTGTTTTATTAACCACTATAGTTTCAATCATTCTCCCAAAGAAATCTTCTTCAATCCTTGGTTTATATAAGTAAGTAAGAGCATTATCAGTGGGATAAGCTCTTTTTTTCTTTCTCAATGTTGTAGCACTTCCCTTCCTATAGTTTCCAAGTAATTTTACCAAGAAGCTTTCTTGGAGATAAAAGAGATAATCTTTTATCACTCTTCTATCTTTCCCAAATTGTTTGCTTAGTGATTGATAATCAATATACATCCCAGGGTTTGTCGCTATTAACTCAAGAAGAATTTTAAGAAAGCTTGGATCCTCTATCTTAAAAATCTGTGGTATATCTACATAAACTATTTTATCGACCACTAAGCCTCTAATATATTCATTAAAATCCCTATCGTTATCAAAAGAAAAAGTTTCTGGGAATCCTCCTTTTTCTGCGAACTTTAAAAGGTACGGTTTAACTTTAGTTGCATAGTTAAATGCTTCTTCTCTCACACCATTATATCTTAAATACTCCTTAAATGTGAACGGAGTCAACATGAATTCAAATATTCTTCCGGCAAGCGTTTCCTTTGTCTTTTTTCTTATGAACAATGATTCTGAACCACTTATCACAAACTTAAGTTTTGGATAAAGATCATAATATTTCTTTATATCATTTTCCCAATTATTGCATTTTTGGATTTCATCAAGGAATACATATACTTTCTCATCTCTAAAATCCTTATTATGTATTTCTTTATAAGTGTCGATTACTTCATTTAGTTTTGCAGATCTCTCATCAAAAGAGAAAAACAAAATATTCGTAGTATTGATCTTTTTCGAAATTAGTTCTTGAATCAATTGATAAATTGTCGTCGTCTTTCCAATCCTTCGTAATCCTACTAGGGCCAATATAAATCGTTTATCTTTATTTTTTTCTATTTCCACATAGATGTCTCTTTTGAAAGGCAGAGCCAACTCTGGATCAACATCTCCCTTTATCCACCAATGATTAAACTCTTCTAAGACAGATTTTTCCATTTTATTCTTTGTACACTAGAATGTACATATTTATAAACTTTGTGGTCACTAGAAGGTACATATTAGTCATTTGCTTTAAAGCATTTATAGAAAGTCTCTCTTAATAAGAATTATCTTACAAACTAATCAACTTAACTCTTGCATCTTCGGTTGTTGCGAAATTAGTTGCTGCTAAATATTGAACATTTCTTTCATCGCAAGCACTTACAATAGTTGATATCGCTGTCCCATCAAGAATTACAGCAAATATGTCTTTATGGAATGTCCTTATAGATTTAGGAACATCCCTCAGGGATACTTTTTTAATAACATCAAAATTGGAATCAACTAACAAAGCGCTTTTTGTCCCTTTTATTTTATCAAATGCCTTTCTAGCAGCCTCCTTTACATCACCGTTGTATTCTTCTCTCGGAGCAGAAACTGTTTCTTTTTCTACAGACCTCTCTTCGTTATCGTATCTTCCATTCCTATCAAGAAAATATAAAAAATCTTTCGTTGGCACCTTCTTTCTCAACGCTTGCAATATTTCTTTCCCAGTTAACTCTTCAACTTCTTTTCCATCCGGAGCTACAGCAACAAAAACAATTTTAGCATTATTTATTACATTCTTAGCAATAAGTTTTCCACCTCTATCTCCATCGATAAATAAAGTAATTTCTTTTTGTTCCCCAAGTTTAGCAATTTCAGCAGGGAGCTTTGTTCCATTCATCCCTATAACATTGTTTACTCTGTTTTTCAAAAGATTTACAACGTCTGCCCTTCCCTCAACAACGATTATTTCATTTCCTGATAAATCTCCTGCCGGTAGTTTTTCATCACCATATTCCTGAATTTTAGCCGCTCTTGAGTCTTCTTTAATCGTTCTAGACATGTCTTCAAAGTCTCCACCCTCATCAAGGCCAGAAAGTAATTCTTTTGCTCGGCTTATAATAAAATCTCTTTTTCCACCTCTAACGTCTTCTATTTTTGTTACCTTTATAGCTGCTTCTGTTGGCCCTATCCTATCAATTGTTTCTAAAGCAGCAGCAATAATAGTAGTTTCACTTTTGTCTAATGCGCTTGGAACTTTTATTTTTCCTATACTTTTTCCATCGACAGTTTCCAATTCAACTTCAATTCTTCCTATTTTTCCTTCTTTTTGCAGTTCTCTCATTTCCATTTCCGCCCCAAGTAAACCTTCCGTCTGCCCAAAAATAGCTCCGATTACATCTGGTTTTTCTAGAGGCCCTTCGGCTCTAAAATCTGCATATATCATGTATTTTATTGATACTGGACTTATTTTTGCCATTTTTATTTTCCTAGTTTTATTTAAGCTCTTTCAAGCTTTTCCATACATAACTGTATCTTGTACTTTACGTATTTTTTAGAAAGAAGTTCAATCTTTAATGTTCAACACGAACGTGAATATGAAAGTTATAATTGTCTTTTAACTTCTTCCTTCTCTTCTCTATTTTTCCTTCTTTTTAAACCTTTGTTTTTAGCATTTTTTAAAGCCTATAGGACGAAAGATTAATAAAGATTAAATAACCTTAATTAATATGGCTTTAAAGACGTTTAATCTGGATGCAGAAGCTTACAAAGAATATTGCAAATACTGCAAAAAAGAGGGTATCTCAATGTCAAAAAAGATAGACAATTTTATTAAATCAGAGTTAGATAAATTAAAGCATTCTCAATCAATAACTAACAATTCCTCTAATTCTCCTCCTTCCAACCATTCTTTCAGCAAGTATTGTTAATTTATTAATGTAACTATATAGGGGTTACAATCCAAAGATTTAAATACCGAAATTTTTACTTTCTCTAATGGTTAACCTAATTAATGATGTGATTGTTCCGATAAGCAAAGGATACAGGGGGTCTAAGAAAAAGTCTCTTAAGTCTCCAATAGGAAACAGATCGCTCACAGATAAAATGTATAGAGTCTACATGGATTGCAGAGATAGTTACGATTCTGAAAAAGCCGATGTTTTATTTGAATTGTGGAAAATAGGATCGAATGGGAGACATAGTTTTGATGAAAGACAAAATCTTTCTACAAAGTATCTTAAAACTGCAGATATTAGTGATCCAATCTTAAACGCTTATGTCGATCAAACAACTTCACTTTTACAAGAAGCTGCTACAAAGGCGAGTGAAAGAAGGAAAAGAAGAATAGAAAATGGATTACTTATCTCAAAATTAAGAATTGGTGAAGCTATTAAAGTAGCTGATGAACACTGTAAAGAATCTCCAAGATCAAAGGATTTAAAGATAGAAAGTAAATCTCCACACTTTGAATATTTGCCTCCTCAAGCAACTGTCAATACAAAAGTAATTCCATCACCTTTAGAAATAACTCTCATTCCAGATGTGAATGACATACCAAATCCTAATCGTATCTTTCATCAAAAAGATACTCTTCAAGATAAAATCTACAAATCTGCATTCTCTGTCGCCGTAATAGGAGCTACAGCATATGCAATATATGTCCTAAATCAAATACAACATATCTGGCGTTAACAAAAACATTTATAAAGTAAAATTATTAGCGTAAACTAAGAGTAAAATGGCAAAGAAAGAGGTTTCGCAACAAACCAAAGATCTTTCAACCGAGGAAGTATCCGAAGTTGACGTCGATGATCTTTTCGGTGATCTAGAGTCAGTAGAATAACTGCTCAAATTCTTTTTACCCTTTTAGGGTTTATTTTTTATCAGCTAGAGAAAAATATCTAATTTAGCACTTCCTCCTCACTTGGAAAAATATCTGTCAATTCTTTAGACGGAATAACATTTTTTCGAGCAAGTTCATGTGAAACTTCAATTAATCTTTCTAGAACTTCACTATATCTTTTTCTTGGAACCTCATAGAAGATATAAATTGTCTTTTACATTACCTAATTCTTCTAGATCGTCTTCCATTTTACATACTATTCTTCAAACTATAAAACTCTCTAACTTTTCCTAATTTCTCATACAAAACTAGCAATGTACTCTGAACTTCCCTTTTTTCTTCAGGATTCAAATCCACGGAGAGTAACCTTTCAAAAGTTTCCATGGCATGCTTTCGCTTATCTTTCTTAAGATACTCTCTTGCCTGTGCCTTGTAAAATTCTTTTCTTTTATTCTTAATATCTTTTTTCTGCATATCATTCGCACACGCCATTGCTTTGTTGATAGAAACTTCAGCATCATCGAAAGACCCTCCTTTAATAAACATCTCAGCTGATCTCAAAAAATCACTTACTTTTCCTTGGAAAGTTGTATTAATCTCAGCAGCACCATTAAGTAATCTACCTGCTTCAGCATGCATTCCTCTTTTTTCATATAATTCTGCCAATCTAACCAAAACAAATTTGCGTGTATCAAAATCAAGATTCGTTTTCAAACATGATGACAAATAATCAATCTTAACATAATCTCCCATACTATTGAGCCTTGTCTCAATGTCTTTCTTATTGTTCTCTTTTACCAGCATGCCTTTACCACTCTGCCCTAATTTATAAGCATTCCTATATAATATAATATAAATTTAATTCAGAGAGTTTGTTTCCCGCGTTGTTTCAGAATATTCGCATATCTTTCAAACTCTTCATCTTTAGGTGTATAAGTATCATAAGTACTCACACAAAACCCAATCTCCAAAGGAAAACATACACTGTTTACCATGATCCTAGATAAGTTTCGATTTTCATCATAAAATCCTCCTATTTTTTCATAAGATAAATTTTTCACAACTTTTGCTTTTACATGAGCAGATCCAAGTTCTTTTCCACTTTTAATTTCACTAACGCACATAGAACTCCCAACAGCAATAGCAACAGAAGCAAAAGAAATCAGTCCAGCATTCACCAATTTTCTATTCATATAGTTATTTGTTTTTGCTGTTTTTAAACCTTAAGAATAACGATCATGTCCATTTGAGTTATTACCATTTAAGTATCTTTGAATATTTTGATAAATTGGATCTTGATTTAGTGCATCAGTGCTTAGAGCATGAGCACTTAAACTTCCTATTATTTGAGATAGAAGTCTGCGTGTGCGAGGTATCTTTGTAGGATCTATATCCTCTCTTATTTGTAATTCCATAACATATTCTCTTAAAAGATCCCTAGTTGTCTTACTATTATGATCCCCATATTCTAGTAATGTAACTAAAGTGAATTCTAAGCTCGCATAGTTAAAACCACGTAACGAAGTTAAATCATGTTTATCTTTTTTAATAGATGGGACATATCGCACCCCTTTAAAATCTGTACTCATTTTATTATCTTAGAAATAATTTACTTGGCCTTTGCCTTTATCTCGATGCAAACACCAGCTCCAACAGTAGCTCCAGCGTCTCTTACTGCGAATCTTGCCATATGTGGGTTTACAGCTTGTGTTTCAATAACTAGATTTCCGATAGGCTTCAATCTTACTTTTGCAACATCTCCATTCTTCAAAAAGTCTGGATTCTTTGCAGTTACTCCATCCGGACTTGTTTTCTCAATAAGCTCAATGAATTGAACCGGAACTTGTGCTGTGTGAACGTGGAAAACCGGAGTATATCCTTTAGCAATAACTGTAGGGTGTGAAATAACTGCAATCTGGGCCACGAATTCTTCTGCCATTGTTGCAGGTTTAGCAGCATCGCAAACTACATCCCCTCTAGCAATATCTTTCTTTCCAACACCTCGAACATTAATTCCTACATTGTCTCCAGCTTCTGCTTGAGGTAATTGTTCATGATGCATCTCTACGCTTCTAACTTCTCCTTCAATCCCCTTTCCAGATCTTCCAGGCAAGATTATAACTTTTTGTCCAACTTTCATTATCCCTGTTTCTATCTTTCCAACTGGAACAGTTCCTATTCCAGTGATTTCATAAACGTCTTGCAAAGGCATTCTTAATGGGAGGTTAGTTGGTTTCTCAGGAGGTGTGAACAAGTCCAATTGTTCTAATATTGTAGGCCCCTTGTACCAAGGCATGTTTGTTGATTTCTTTGCAACATTATCTCCTTTGAATCCAGAAATTGCTAAGAATGTAACTCCTTCAGGCTTGTATCCGGCTTGTTTCAATATTACAGAAACATCAGCCACTGTCTTTTTGTAAGCATCTTCTTTATATTCAACGGCATCCATTTTATTAACGGCAACCGCAATCTGTCCAACTCCCATTGTTCTCAAAAGCCATACGTGCTCTTTTGTCTGTGGTTGAACTCCATCTTTAGCAGAAACTGTCAAGAAAGCACAGTCAGCTTGTGATGCTCCAGTAATCATATTTTTGATAAAGTCTTTGTGTCCAGGCGCGTCGATTATTGTAACTTCATACTTATTTGTAATTAATTTCTCATAAGAAAGGTCAATTGTTACTCCTCTTTCCCTCTCTTCTTTAAACTTATCCATAACGAATGCGAATTCGAATCCTACTTTTCCATGCTTTACAGCTTCAGCTTTCAATTTTTCAAGCTCTTCAGGAGGTAATTTCCCAGAATCAAACATAAGTCTACCTATTGTAGTAGATTTTCCGTGGTCTACATGTCCTACGAATGCAATATTAATTGTTGGTTTTGTTTTTGCCATATTAAATTTAAACACTTTACTAAAAGTATTTACGTACTACTCATTATTTTTGAGGGTATTTAAACATTTTGTTTTTGCAGAATAAAATATTTAAATTGTTATTAATTATAAAATATATGGATCTTTTTGCTCCCAACAGGAAAGAGATTGAAGCCGAATTCTCTCAAGCGGTCGAAAGAGCGTGTGAAACATTAGATATAAAACTAAATACAGGTTTTGATTCAGAAACTGAAAAGTTTTGCGAAGAACATGCTAAAGACGAAGTGCCCTTGCTCCAAGATATGGAAAGAAGAAGATTGAGAAGAGAAAATTTAAGAATGTTTGACGATGACGCAATGATTTATCTAATTTTAAAAGGCGTAGATTTACTTTATGATGGAACATTAGTAAGGACAGATGTTATAGGTCTAACAGAGAAAGATGTAGTAAACCGAGCCAAATGCGTTACAAATCAAACTGGAAAAGCAATAATCTTTCAAGCTAATGGTGATTTCAGATTGTTAGGGGCAGCAGCAGGTTACATCGACGATATCGATAGAGCATCCGGAGAAGGAAGAGACTGTTATTTAGAAGCCGCAACTTATCATTCTCAAAGAAAATATTCTTTTGGTTCTATCCCTATTTTAATGGATAAATTAGCATCTAGATTTAAACGATATTTAGATATCACAACACAAGCTTTTCAGGAATCTCAAATAAAACCTTTAACAAAAGACAAGCGAGTCAAATTCCTAGTAATGAGATTAGGTTTAGAGAAAGATCCTGACGCTAGAGAATCAATTCAAAGAGAACTCGTGGCATTAATTTAAACTAATCTTTCTGCACATCATCAAGGTCATCTTTAATATATTCTATTTCTCTTTCCAATTCATCCCTTTCTGCAAGAAGTACTTTTATCTCTTGATTTATTTCAATAATTCTATCTTTTTTTTCTACAACTGTCGCATTTATGTCATGACTGTCTGTTTCTTCTTCATCAACGGCATCGTTTATCATCCTATAAATGAAGCAAAAGATTATTTAATTATTCCGTTCTATTGTGTTGTTTTTCATCTTCACTGGTAGTAACAAAACCACTGTTATGTTTAAATATTGAAATAAAAAACAATTCTTATGAATAAATTAATAAACATATTCTTAGCATCGGCATTAATTAGTTTTAGTGGATGCAGTGATAAATTCTCTTATGATCCTCAACAAAGAGAGATAAAGAGACTAGAGAAAGAAGTGGAGAGAAAAGACTTGGAAAGATGGATGGAAGGTAAGCCTTCGCGTGAAGAAAGGATTACAGAGCAAGGTAAAAGAGACGCAATCTTGCATGAAAAAAACTATAAATTAGCTCTAGAAGAAGCAAATAAATTGGGATATATTACAGGAAAAGTTTTCAAAATAGTTTCACCTTTTAATCATTTTTACGCTACAAATGAATTATCTATTCAGTCAGGTTATAATATTTCATTCTCTAATTTAACATCCTATCTAGGATTAGGTATCGTTTCAGATTCTGAAAGACAATTAGGATTAAGTGTTATTTCTTCTTCCCCCCATGAAGTTTTAGCCTTACAAGCTGTAATTGGTATAGGTTCCAAAGTTAGGTTTCCCGTTAGCAATTTTGATATGCAGTCAGGTACACATTGGCCATTACCTTATCTTCCTGATGAAACTTCTTTTACAAATGCTATCTCATTTGGAACTAAGCATGCTAAAAGAGTTGAATTAGTAAAATAAGTTATTGAGGACATATAAATTTTTAAATTATTAAAAATGATGAAGAAATATGGATGTATCGAATTTTGCTAGTTTACCAGAAGTAAAGCCAGATGTCGGTGATAAATATCTCTTTGCAAATTTGTATCATGAAGCGAGAGTAACTTTGAAAAAATTTGATGTTCCTAAATTTCCAGAAAAAAATGTCGCTTCTAGAACTACTCATTTATATGTTGCGGGAATTAATAGAGAAAAAAGTGAGTTAGTTGTTGGAAATTGTGTACTCGAAGGCACGAATACAATTCACAAACCTTATGCTATTTCAATTGATGATATAGTAGATTACCAACCAAAGTCTTTATGGTTTAAAATTAAAGAATTAATAAGATAAGAATTATTGATTCTCTGCCAATCCCTTTCTCTGTCTTATTCCTCTAACTACATTCATCTGCAATTCTCCCGGTAGTTTCTGGAACGCTTGGTCCATCAGACTGCTTATTCCCCTCCCCTCAGTTGAGGAACGAAGATCATTACTCCATCCGATCATTTCAGCAACTGGAATTTTTGCCTTTATCATTGTATCTGCTCCTTCCTGTTGAACATCAATCAAAACTCCTCTTTTGCCTCCAACTAACTGTGTTACTGCACCCATAAATTCAACCGGTGCTTCAATAAGATGTGTTTGAACTGGTTCTAAGATAGCAGCTCCACCCTTTTTCATACAATCTACCATTGCCTGTCTTACTGCGGGATAAATTTGTGCTGGGCCTCTATGCATATGGTCTACGTGAATTTTAGCGTCATGTAAAACAATTTTACTTTTCATTAATGGCTCTCTTGCCTGTGGACCACCATCTACAACTAGTTTCCATCCATCCATAATTGAATCTATCAACTCAGGCAATAAAACCAGTCCTCTTGTTCTATCTTGAAATACATTTCCTTTGTATATTTCTCTATATTGTCTAGCTTCTTCATTGCTCAATCCTAATTCAGATAGTTTCTTCCATATATCTTCTGCTTTTTTCTTCAATCTTCCTTCTGGAAGTTCTCCTTTTTCAATCGCATCATAAACATTTTCTTCTAGCGGTTCCATACTAAAGTAGAAAATGTTATGTCCATTAGGTGTTCTTACTTCAATTTCTCCAGAATCTTTTGTTAAAGTCTCTCTATAAACAACAATTGGATGTCCCATTTTAACTTCTAATCCTTTCTCACTTTTTATTCTTCCTTCAATAATTTCTAAGTGTAATTCTCCCATTCCAGAAAGAAGATTTTCTCCTGTTTCTTCATTAATTTCAACTTTAATAGAGGGATCTTCTTTTCCAACTTTTCTTAAAACATCAATAAGTTTTGGTAAATCTCCAGATCTTACTACCTCAATAGATTTAGTAATTACAGGTTGGAAAATGTGTTTAATTTCTTCAAATGCAGTCTGCGGAGTTAAAGTAATAGTATCTCCGACATCACAATTTAATCCGGCAATTGCAAGAACATTTCCAGCAGGAACTTTTTCCAATTGTTCTGGTTTTATACCATTGTAAACTAATACTTGTTGAATTCTATATTTCTTCTTCGCATTATTCGCATATACCTCACTTCCATTTACTAGTGTTCCAGAATATAATCTTCCAGCAGCAATTTCCTTCCCAGACCTAGGATCAATAACAATTCTAGTAATAACGAAAGCTACCTCTCCGTCCTTATTGCAATTTAAAAGATCCTGTCCGAATTTGCTATCAATATCTCCCCTCCATATTTTTGGAATTCTATATTTTTGTGCTTCAACCGGATTTGGAAGATGTTTTACCGCCATATCAAGAACAACTTCATGCAAGGGCGCGTTTTTCCAAACCCATTTTTTTCTATCTTCCTCATTCATCTCATAAAGTTTAATAATATCTTTAAAAGTAATATTTCGTTTCTGCATAAAAGGTAGTGATAATGCCCAGTTCTCTCTTGCACTTCCAAAAGCAACGCTCCCATCTGCAACATTTACTTTCCATTTTTCTTTATATTCCTGTTCAGCAATTCTCATTATATGATTATTGAAATCAGCAATTAATTTCATAAAACGTGCTTGCATTTGCTCAGGAGTTAATTTTAATTCTTTAATCAATCTGTCAACTTTATTAATAAAAAGAACTGGCTTAACTCTTTCTCTTAATGCTTGTTTTAATACTGTTTCTGTTTGAGGCATTATTCCCTCAACAGCGCATACAAGTACGAAAGTACCATCAATAGCCCTCATAGCTCTTGTAACATTTCCTCCAAAGTCAACGTGTCCGGGCGTGTCAATTAAGTTAATCAAATATTCCTTTCCACCATATTCATGAGCCATAGAAACGTTTGCTGCGTCAACCGTCATTAATCTTTCTTGTTCGTCTTTATGTTGCCAAGTAGTCATTCCTTCTTCCAAATCTCCGGCGTTTTTAGCAGCCATAAGTCCAGCAGCAGCTAGAAGAACATCGGTCATTGCCGTTTTTCCATGGTGAATGTGTGCGCTTGTAGCTACGTTTCTTATGTTTTCTTGGTTGCTTGTAAACCTTTGAATTTTTTGTAAGCTTGTTTCTTTTTCTACCATTTTATCTTGTGTAAATATGACTCAAATAACTAGAAGATCTAGTAAACTGAGAATATTTTTTGATATCAAAGAAGGTTTTTAAACCTTTTTAGAAACTTCTTCTCTGTTACCATCTAATAAAAGACAGTTTCTTTCACTTATATTAATATATAATGCTTGTCCAATCAATGGAATCGGAATAGAAAAATTAGGATTGTCATATTGTGATTTCCACCATATTTTCGGGTACGTGGCTGCAATATTTTCAGTGGTACATAAAACCAGTACTGAAGAACGCGCATATCTTCTTATCAAATTATGTAAACCCTCAATTTCCCAATCATTATCATCGCCTCTGTTCCACAACATCCACTCTTCATTAACTTTAGCATTAAAAGTCCTAGCAAGTTCTAAAGCCGATTTTTGATACTTCTGAGGAGGAGCAGAGTAAACGTAAAATCCCCTTTCAGGCATTATCGGAAGTTTTTTTAACTGATCCGTTATACTTTTCATTTGTCTTTTTCCTCTGTCAGTAAGTCGAGATCTGTTGAATTCGCCTTCTCTTAGAAAAAGGAGATGATGTGGCATGATTTAATGATAAAATAATCAATTAATAAATACTATGTTAATAAATTATATATTAAAAATTAGGATCAAAGGAAGAAATTGTTTCTTGTATCGTTGTATACCAATTCGGTAATAGAGCAGAAGCATATTTATCCAATGACTTAACATGCTGTTGAAATTGTAATTTTCTCGCTGCAAAATATCTATTTCGAGAAGGATTTATTCCAGTGCTATATCTTATTCTCCTAGTTGTCCATATTAAATCATCCTCTACTTGCGATTTAACTTGTCTTTTAATCTGATCATCACTCACACCTAAGAATAATATTTGATAATTAACAGCTATTGCCAAATTGAGGCATAACTTTTTAGGACGATGCATTTTTATCTCGCAGAATCAGCAGACTTTTCAGATTCGTTTTTTTTCATTGCAGCATAGCTTTCTCCGCTTGCTTCTGAAGCTTTAATGATTTCTTCTGCCAAAGCTTCAGCCATTTTCTTTTTCTTTCCGAATGATTTTCCGTAAGACCCTTGAATTATCCACCTTATTGCAAGATCAACACGCCTCATCGGACTGCAATCAACAGCTTGTGGATATCTTGCTCCTCCATGTTCAATAACTGTAATTTCGTCTCGTGGCGAGCCATTTTCAATCGCAGTAACAAGAACTTGTACCGGATTCTTTTTTGTTCTATTTTCAATAATTTTAAGTGTTTCCAACATTGTTTTAAAATTTCTATTATATTTTCCAGAACTCCAAGATGTTATTATTTTATGTTTCTTTCCTATGTGTCCTGGTACAGCAAGTCTGTTTGCAAATCTCTCAACAATATTTACTTTCACCTTTGCGAATTTCTCCCCTATTCTCCCATGTGATTTAAGCAAGAGTTTAGGACTCAAATTAATATAAGGTTTCAATGCTGCATCCTTAATAGTAAGATTGCTTACACTGTAAAGATCGAATATCTTAAAATTATCATCCTTTACTTCTGCAGTTGTTTGTTGTATTTGTTCCATTTTAATTTATTCTCCTAACCCCTTTATCTGTAAATAACTTGTAGTCATGGTTGGTTATATCTTGTGGCAATTGAGTTATTAAACTAGCCAAATATGATCCGTCTAAATCAACAGCATGTAGTAATCTATCTTCTACACTCTTAAAATCTTTACCATTAACAACGGCATAAGCAGTTATACTTCTTTTAGTTATATTATTTCTTAAACTAACTTTCATTATGTCTGTTGTAGGATCATATCTTCTTGAGAAGGTAAACTTTTTCCCAAGAGTTTCTTGAGAAACGAATAATTCTAGTTCTTTTAATGCATCCATTTTATCTTCTACCCTTTTCTATCTGGCCTTTCCACAATCTACGCAAAGGCTGATCATTTACTTTAATTACTTGGAATCTTATTCCCGGAATATCTCCTTTGGATCTTCCCATTCTTCCTCCAATTCTTTCTATAATAACTTCATCGTGTTCATCAATAAATTTCTGGGCTAAGTTTCCAGGAATAAATGCTCCAACTTGTATACTATTTTTGATAAGCTGAACTTTGCAGCATTTTCTCATTGCTGAATTAGGCTGTCTAGCTTCTTTTTGAACTTTACTTATAACTATTCCTTTCGCCTGAGATGCCCCCTCCAACGGATCGACTTTTCTTCTTAATCCGAGAGTTTTCTGTTTGTAAGCTCTCTGGCTCCATCTAAACTTTCGCCTATTTTTAATTAGTTTTCTTGCTGACATTAAACCCATTCACTAACCTTGGTTTTTTGCTTTTTAAATGTTCCGAGAAGAGTTTATCAATAATTTTCTAAGATCTATATTTCTTTATGATTTCTTGAACGCCATCATATAGACCAATACCTGTCAATGCTAATCCGACCCCTACTGTACTATTAGCAAATCCACGTAAAAACGCTTGTCCAAAAGAGCAAATCGATTTTAAATATGATTCTTGCATTTCAGCAACTTGCATTCTTATTGGGTCATCGGCCACTGCTAACACTACACAACCTGCAGCAGTAAGTACTAATCCTGCTTTTCTCATTTTAGCAGGATCATCTAATATATCTTGTATATAATAAGCCATCCGGTCTAATGATTTCATTTTTCTCATTAAATATTAAAAAGAGTCTATATTTATAATTTTCTAAATAAATTATGCTAAATTTATTCGTATTTTCTACTAAATAATCCGGTCAATCCAACTATAAATCCAATAAAAATTCCGACTCTATTTTGTAAAGAGGCCTTGGTATGTATTTTATAATTACTAACGCCTGTTCTAATTTTAGGGTTTCCCATTAATTCCTTATATTCTTCCTTAATTTCAACAAGATTCCTTCCCATTCGAGATGCTTCTTTTTGAGTCTTATACGCTTTAGCTTGACTTTCTAAATCAACAGCTCTAAGAACTTGAGGATCTCCGCTTCTCCTTTGTTCATGATATACACAGTTGGATAATGCAACTACGTCTGTAATCACTCCAAGTGCAATCGCACCTACACTTACTGCTTCTTTAAGATTCATATTGTAACTCCTAATTAGTGGTATTTAAATCTTTCGGATTAGATTTAAATATACAATTTTTATCAAAAGCTCATGGAAGATATTGTACTACCTGATACAAGTTTATGTGCTATAGTTCGAGATGAGAAAATGAATCCTGCTGGAGGAATAATGAGATTTTTACGAAGTGTTATGCCTCATGTAGAGAAAGGAGTAGTTGTAGATACAGGATCAAGAGATGGAACGAGAGAGTTACTAGAAGAGGCACAAAAACAATTTCCTCATTTAAGAGTTTATGATACAAAGTTTACAGGATATGCACAAGCACGAAATGTTTCATTGGAAAAAGCAAAAACAAAACGAGTCCTAGTTTTAGACGCAGATGAAATAATTAGACAATCCGATTATCAACATTTATTAACTCTTTCTAGTGAGAATGAATTTCCTTACTACTATTTCTTATTTAAGCACATAATTCCAGAATTAGATTACTGTACAACTCGCAATGCACACAATTTGAGACTCTTTGAACATAAAGGCGTCGCATTTGAAGGCACAGTATGGGAGTTTTTAAAAAGAGAAAGAAGAAACGCAAGGGACATAGATATAGAAATATTACACTTTTTACCCAGTCAAGAGGCTCGTCAAATAAAAAGATTAAATTGGTATGCATGTAAGAAATATTTTAAAAAGTCACCTTCTCAAGTTAGAGGATTTAAAAAATGGAAAGAATTCAACCCAAAACGAAATAACTATGTTGCCTCTAATTTGGACGTATCGTAGAGCAAAGCAGCACACTTAACCTCACCATCCACGACCACCATGGCGTAATTTTCTGAACTTATGAATTCCATAAACAACACCACACGCAGATGTCAACATCCAAATCGGATAATAAACTAAAGCAAAAGGAAATATAAGAAGTGCTTTGTAAATATGTTTTGTTTTTCTTATACCTAACACTGCATAAGGTAAAGAAAACAAAGAATAGAAAAACGCAGATGCAACACCTTGATAAACATTAATATCTCCAGATTCTCTTAAATAAGATAAGACTCCTGCGAAAGAATCAGCAGCACTTAAAAATTCGACAATTTGCGGAATAAAAAGTTGATTTTTCATGAGTGAGACAACCAAAACAACAGTTAAAGTGGTATAGAATAATAAGAAAACAGTCGTTATCGGATTTTTTAAATACGTTTTCCAGTGTTTTAAGAAACATTGAGTGTAAGACGCCGTCCATCTAAATCTCTGTTCAAGCCACGTTTTTATACTTGTAGGGGCATAAGTATAGACGGAAGTAAGACTTTGTTCTACTCTCCATCCCTTTTCATTTAATTTCAAAGCTAAATCAGTATCTTCTCCGACCGCATTCAGTGCTAACATTCCTACCTCTTCAAATGCTTTTCTTTTAATCGCAACGCATCCCCCCCAAAGAGATACTGCAGAAATCAAATTGTAAGATGAGAGTGTCAGCGCTTGCATATTATATTCTAGATCCTGCATACTTGGTAAAATACCGTAGTTTTTTACCCTACAGCTCATTGCTACCCCACCAACTTTAGGATTAGTATTAAATCTTGCAACTATTTCAGTTAAAGCTTTCTTATTTACAATGATGTCTGCGTCAATAATACACATTATCTCGCCTTTAAGCATAGGAAACACATCGTTTATTGATTTCGCTTTTCCTTTGTTTTGTTTATTATTTACGATCTTAAACTTGTAACTTTTTTGTAAGTCTTTTAAAACATTTAATGTATTATCCTTACTACAATCATTAATTACAATAACCTCGGAATTACTTCTCGTATACGAATTGAATAAGCTAGATATTGTAACTCCTATGAATTTCTCAGCATTATAAGCAGGAATTACGAATGAAACAAAAGGATAATGATCGATTCTTCTTTTCTTAAAGTAGTCTATCAATGCCGCACTTATAAGAAAAACAATCATAGCGCTAAGCAAGCTTGCCGTTGTTGCATTGAGTATCATCTTCCCCTCATTCTCTATTATAAAATTAGGCTTAAATATGTTGTTATTTAACTGTATAAACATGCTTATACTTTCTATAAAATAAAGAAAAATAAAAAATAAGTGTTTACACTCAATTTATTCTTTTAAGAATTCTAAGAGTGTCTTTCTGTCCTGTCCATCCAGAGTACTTTTCTTCTCAAATTCGATGGCTGCAATTCTCTGCTTAATCAGTTCCCTAGCTTTTACTAGAGTACTCTCAGCAAGAAGTTCTTTCGAGATATTTTCATTAGCATCTACCCTAAATGCTTCTTCGTAAATCGGAACGGTATATCCAACTTGACATCTGATATAAATTTGGTCTTCACCAGGTAAACGCGGAATAGATTCTCTCTTAGCAAAAATATATGCTACTATCATTATGTCCATACCCCCTTTCAATTGTTAAGGATGGACTAAGAATAAAGTATAAACTACAATAAGTGAATACAACCAGCATTCTTTTGGAATGCCTTGGCTCCAAACTTAGTTTGATTTTGCATATTTTTCATATCAGACATTAATATTTAAACCTTTTCCAATAAAAACTTTTTAGAAATAAATTTGAAAGTTAAATATTAAACAACTTTCAAATCAAGATTAAAAGTATCCTCAACAATTGTCTTCAATTCTTCATATCTTTTTTTATTTCTTCCTAATAAAGCAGCTTTGCTTTGTGTTCCCCCAGCATTTATTATGAGAGAATTGTCTTTAATTTCAAGTCCTTTGAAGTTAACCGGCTCAGTAATATCTTCAATAAATCTTTTTGCATCTTTTACCCCCTCAGCTTCCTCGACTATACGCACTCTTTTTCCTAGACTATCTTGAATTCTTTTAACATTTATTGCATCCGGCCCAATTGCTCTGGAAACTAAATTTCTAGGAACAGCAAAAATAATTGTATTATTATAAATAAAACATTTTCTTGTTTTAACATTTGAAGCCCTATCTAACAAATTAATATACCTCATTGTTTGCATATTTATTATAGCCATTTTAAAATCCTTTTAGTAAATATCTACTACCACAACTTTTACTCACCAAAGTAGTTTATAAATCTATCGTCTTTTATTTTTTATTTTGCCGACGATATTTTGGTATAATTGTAAAGTTATTTATTACAGAACTATAAAGACCTCGGTGTTAGTGTCCTTGGACTTAAGATATAGGAGTCATAAGAACATTCGTTTAGTGTACTTGTACTTTTAGTACAGGATTCTAAAAACCTCGGTTTTTAGGAATCTAAAGACCTTGGTCTTTATCTTTCTCTTTTTTTGGAGTTCTTACAAGTGGGCCTGTAACTTTTACAAGTAATCCTGGAAGTCCAGTTCCTACTGGAATTGCTTGATTTAATAGAATATTTTCAATTACGCTCTTCAATTCGTCTCTTCCACCTTGTATTGTAGCATTTACGAACTGCTTATCTGGAGTTTCGAATGTTGCCCTTGCCAAAATACTTGCTTTATCAGAAATAATTCCCATTCTAGTTACTCCCTTTCCTACTCCTGAAGAAGTCATAGCGTCTGCAACTAACTTCATGTGTCTCTCATTAATATCTAATCCTTGAGATTCTACAACTTTCTTTATTTCATTTACAATTGTTTGTCTTGCAGCTTCTATTCCAAGTACTTGTGCCACGTCTCTAATATCATTTGAAACAACTCTGTCCTTGTTTACCCCTTTTACTTCCATTACATCTTTCATATTGCTTCCAGATGCCAAAATAACAAATTCTTTATCTTTATTTATTACAACAACTTGCGGAATTCCTTTAATTCCAGAAACAATTGCCTCCTTAAGAGACTCTTTCAATTTATATATAGCTTTATAATCTAGATCAGATACATTAACAATAATCTTCTCATCATGCCCTTTAACGCTAAATCCTTTTTCATTAAGTCTATCAACAATCTTTTGTGTTCCAATATGAATATTCTTTAATGCCTTTGGATCCAAGTTTACTTCTATCTTCTTACTCCCAAAATCGATTCTTATTTCTGATATAATTTCTTTCAATTTTACTTCTTTAATCTTTTCAGCAACAATTTTAGCATCTTTTTCATTATTATGTTCTTTATCAAGAGGGATCTCCATTAAAGGTGTCGAAGGTAATTTTCTTGCATCAAGAATTTCAATTAATCTTGGTAATCCCTCAGTAATCTGGAATTGGGCAACTCCTGCATGGTGGAATACTCTCAAAACCATTTGTGTTGAAGCTTCTCCAAAACTTTGTGCAGTTACCACTCCAACTGCCTCTCCAGGAGAAACTTTGTTATCAGCTAGATGTAATTTAGCAACATCTTTTCCATCCTCTCCATACATAAATTGTATAACATTCTCTGAAGCATCCCTTACTGTTCCATCATATTCAACTTTAAGATCTTGAAGAGCGCTTACTAGTCTTCTATAAAGGTATCCAGATTTAGGAGTTCTCAATGCAGTATCCATAAGACTATCTCTTCCAGTTATAGCTCCAAAAAAGAATTCATGCGGTTTTAATCCATCAAAGAAGGATGATTTAATAAATCCGTGCGCTTCTGGACTTAAATCTCCCCTTTTGAATAATGGCAAAGTTCTTTCCGTATATCCAAAATTAATTCTTTGATTCCACAAAGACTGTTGTCCTACACAACAT
>CAZQLX010000015.1:0-7975 GCA_964594495.1 Candidatus Woesearchaeota archaeon
TTGTTTGAAATTAGTGATAGATTGAGAAGGATAAAGTAGTTAAAAGATTAGGAGATATTTATCCAAACTTTTCTATCTTAAGAATAATCTCTTTCTCTGAGAAAGATTGGACTTTCCATATTCTTTTTGCGCCTGAAGAGGCATTAAGGGTAATTTTATCGAATTTTATTTCTCCATTATCTGGACCTTCTATTGTATAACTGCCTTCTTCTAGCAGGTTTTTTGGTGTTTCTTTTTTTTCCATGTTTTTTTGAGAAAAAAGAGGTTTAATAATGTTTCTTTAATTTTGTGAGCGTTGCATGAGATTTCTTTCAATGATAAAATTTTCTATTATAAGATAATCAATCTTGCTCCTTTTAAAAGTATTAATTGCATCCTGTGGAGAACAAACAATGGGTTCTTGAATATTAAAAGAAGTATTTAGTACAAGAGGAATACCTGTTAAGTTCTTAAATTCTTTTATGACTTTGTAATATTTGAGGTCTATATTTTTTGATACTAATTGTAGTCTTGCAGTGTTATCAACATGTGTAACTGCTGGAATTAATTTAATCTTTTCTGGTTTTACTTTGTAAGTGATTAACATATAATATGCTGGCGAATCGAATTTTTTAACATTAAACCATTTTTTAGCATCTTCTTCAAGTACACTCGGACAAAAAGGTCTAAAAACTTCTCTAAATTTAACTTTTCTGTTTAGTTCATCTCTTATTACGGGGCTTCTTGGATCTGCTAAAATACTTCTATGGCCTAATGCTCTCGGTCCCATTTCCATTTTTCCTTGAAAACGTGCAATAATGTTTCCCTTGCTTAGCAATAAAGCAGTAAGTTTTTCTATATTTTTTACTTTTTTATAAGGAATTTTATTTTTATCTAAAGTTGTTTTAATATCTTTTTCAGAATATTTAGGACCTAAATAGGCATCTTTTAACGATGTTTTGTGAGGTTTATTTAGAATTTGATTCCACATATAATAAACAGCTCCAATAGCCGTGCCTGCATCATTTGCCGCGGGTTCTATGAATATGTTTTTGAATTGAGTAGAAGGAAGTATTTTACTATTTGCGACGCAATTAAGTGCTACTCCCCCAGCCATACTTATATTTTCATTGTGGGTTTCTTTGTATAATCTTTTTACTAAATTTATTATGACTTTTTCCGTTATTTTTTGTAATGATGCAGCAATATTTTCATGAATTGCGAGTATATGTGAGTTTTGATCTCTTTTTTTAACATTGAATAATTTCTCTAGTTCCTTAAAATTATTTGTTCGAAATTGCATAATTTTATCATTTATTTTAAACGTGCCATTTTTATTTAGTTTTACAATTTTTTTCATTTGAGGCATCATTTTTTGAGCTTCTCCATAAGAAGATAATCCCATAACTTTTGCTGCATCATATTCAGTAAATCCTAAAAATTCCGATATTTTTTCCCATAGAAACCCAAGGGAATCAGGGTATTCTATTTGCAATAATTTATGAATTTTATTTTTCTTTCCATATCCTAACCATGTACTTGCGGATTCTGCGATTCCGTCTATAATTAATATTGCAGAATCTTTAAATGGAGATAGAAAAAATGCGCTTGCTGCATGACAAATATGATGTGGTAAAAAATGAAACCTCGTACTTATATCTTCTCCGAAAAGCTTGCTTAGTTTCTTTGGGATATTCATTATTTTTCTATAAAAAATCTTCTCTCCTTGTTTTGTTCCCCAAGAACTTTTTTGCAAATTTTTCCAGCTGTCTTTGTTTGTACCATTTGCTAATCTAGATTTTGGAAAAAAAGAGTAGCAGAAATAATCTATGTCTTTAATTTTTATATTTGCCTGATTTGTACAATAATTAATTGCGTTAAGTGGGAGCTCGTCCGGATTATTCACTTGAGCGGTTTTTGCATGCTTTTTTCTATTAAATCTTTCTTCTTCAACGAATCCTATAATTTTTCCATCCTTTAATAGACAAGCTGATGATTCATGATATGCCGAATTAATGCCCAATATATAAGTCATCTTTCTCTAAGTTTTTAATATTGAATCCTTTATATACTTTTTTTGATTTACTATAAAATGAAAAGGGCATTTGTCTCTAAAAAGTGGACCATGTAGGGGGAAGAAAATACGAGGGAGAAAAGTAAAGGATGTCACTTTTTAGTTATTTGATATATAAGTTTATGGTTATTGAAACAATTATTTTTTTATAACTGATTCTATATAAAGAGAAGTTGTTTGGAATGATTATGATAAAAGGAGTTACCTGCTTGATGCCCGAACAATGCAGTAAATGTGGCGAACTCTTTGATCTGAGCTATGACCTTGAGAGAGAAGGATTTGTAAATAAGGAGGCTATTGTTGTTGAAATTGTTGGCAAAATGGCTAGACGTAGGGAAGAAAGGAGAAAACATCTTTGTTGGAGATGTAGAGGAAATTAAATAGAGTGCGCAGCTACAAATATTGTTTATTGTTTTTGGATGAAGAGAAATAAAGAGGAAGAAGTGTGTGAAATTTGGAAGTTACTTCTTAATGGAAATATATAAAAACTTTAGATATCTTGATTTGTAATGAATGGTGAAACAAAATTAAGAAGTGTTATCGTAAAAAACCCATGTGCATTAGCTATTTCGGGCACGGCTGTAGTTGCTGCTCCTATCTCTGGAGGAGTAATACTTTATGTTCCTCAGGGAGCAGAATTTTATTTGGTAGAAAAAAAAGACTTAATTCTCTAAGTTAATTCTACGTAATTAAGTTTATTAATTGAATGAAATGATGTAGACTATGAATGAGATTGTAGCAACGATTGTACTGGCAATTATTCAAGGGATTGCTGAATGGTTTCCGGTATCGAGTTCGAGCCATTTAGTTATATTCTCTCATATTCTAGGATTTGAAAATAGTTTAGCTTTTGATGTTGCTTTGCATTTTGGTACGCTAATGGCCGTTTTTGTTTATTTTGGAAGAGATATAGTTGATATTGTTAGAGATTTGTTAACGGGAAAATGGAAGAGTGAACATGGGAAATTGGGAATTTTGTTAATTATTGCTGCAATTCCTGCAGCATTGTTTGGATATTTTATGAGTCCGATTATGGGGGGGAGTTTTGGTAACTTAGGATTGATTGCAATGGGCTTGGCAGTCACTTCTATGTTATTGTTTATTGCTTCTACTGGATTTCAATATAAGAAAAATGGTAAATTGGGATATGCAGCAGCAATAACAATTGGATTGGTGCAGATGTTAGCTATATTTAGAGGGGTATCAAGAACTGGAAGTACGGTTTCTGCGGGATTGTTATATGGATTAAATGAAAAGACGGCGGTGAAGTTTTCATTTTTGCTTTCTATTCCGATTGTGTTCGGGGCGAATATTATCTCAATTGGAAATAATGCGATTCCTACGCATTACATTTGGGCCGCTTTAATTGCATTTGTTGTTGGGCTGTTAACGATCAATTTGTCTTATAAGTATGTACTATCTAATAGAAAGAATCTGAGATGGTTTGCTTTGTATACTTTGCTTTTGGCGATTGGATTGGGTGTTTATGTAATGATTATTTAGTTATACATACATCTTAATAAGGGACGAAAGAGTGGTTTTTTTATGAAGACAGAATGTAAAGTATGGTGTGACACTTGCTCCTTCAAAACCAAATAGAAACAGAGTATCTATCCTTAGTTCTAGAGTTAATGTTGGAATTGGCAAACCTGTTGTGAAAGGCTAGTTATTTACTTGTAGACTCTGTTTCTATGTTTTCGCATATGGAACTATCTTTTTTATAAAATGCTAGAGAATAGTAACAGTCATCTTTAGCAATTGTATCTATAATTGATGCACACATTGATATAGTTACATTTCTATTCAGAATTAGATCAATTGTTGATTCATGATAACATTTTCTTTTTTTGCTTATGTCATCGTTATTTTCACATACTAGGGGATTTTCAGTTAGAAATGCAGTCTGTGTAAAGCAATTTTCTTTTAAGTAATCACTTATAATCTCTTTACATACAGCAGGGTTTTTTGATTCCGATATTACATTTTCGTAACAAGATTCGGTAGGACCTAAGAATCGCGTTTCCCCTGCATTTTCCGGAATATACTCTTTTTGTGCAACGATGTGACCATCTGAAAGCTTATTACATTCGGTAATACTTTTGGCAGATACAGCAACCCTTTCATAGCATTGCTCTTTTGTTGCTTGTTCCAAGATATTATTGCAAATAGAACTGTCTTTTTTAGCGCCCGCAATTAAAATATAACATTGAGAAAGGTACGATGTTGAATATTCTCCGCTAATTGATTTACATATAGTTTCGTCATTAATTGTTGTTGCAATTTTTGTATAACAGAAGTTTTTACGGTTATTTCCGAGTACTTTTTCACATAGCAAAGGATCATTTCGTTTTTCTGCTATTTTACTATAGCACTCGTCATAATTTGAGAACTCGCCTTTACCTATATCAGTAATTGCTCTGTTTTGAATTTTTTCACATAGCTCAGCATTGTTTGTATTAAGAGCTACTTGAGTATAGCACGCATCTTTATGAGTCTCTTTTAATTTCTCGCATCCTGATGCATCTTTGTTCGCGATAGAGAATTCTGCATAGCAAGTTTCTTCTGCATTCAGCCATCTTTTTCCTATCTCTTCACATTTTGATAGATCTTGTTTTTGAATTGCAACTTGTATGTAACATGATGCTTTTAATTCTTCATTATTAAGATTTTCACACTCTGTTATTATTGATGAATTTTGTTTGTCTGAATTAAGAAAAAGAATCAAAAGGACAAGAATCACTAGTAAAATAACACCTAAAATAATCCAGATGTATTTTTTAATCCCATTTTTTGAGGTTTCAGAATCATCCATACCACTGAAGAAGAGAACATATTATATAAATGTTAATGAATTATTCTACAATTGCTTTGATTCTTCTTATACCTGCAGCAACAGCTTCTTCTTTGATTATCTTGAAATGACCTAGTTCTGAGGTGTTGCTAACGTGTGGACCGGTACAAATTTCTTTTGAGAACCAACCGCGCTTTTTATCGTTTGGGTCGATAATTGTGTATACAGAAACGAGATCAGGGTATTTGGCTCCGAATTCTGCTTGTGCACCTGAAGAGAGAGCAGAAGGAAGAGGAATCTCTTCTCTTTTTACAGATAGAGAGGCTTTTATTTTGTCGTTAACAATGGTTTCAACTTTTTTTATCTCGTCATCAGTGAGTTTGCGAGGGAAATTAAAATCGAAACGGAGGCGTTCGGATGTGATGTTAGAACCTTTTTGTTTTATGTCTTTTGAAAGAATTTGTCGAAGAGCTTCATTTAGAAGATGTGTTGCTGTATGTAATCTTCTAAATTCTATTGTATCTCCAGCAAGACCTGATTTGAATACTCCGGCAGAAGCAGTACGTGAAAGATCTTGATGTTTTTGGAATTCTTGGTTGTATTCTTCTAGATCGACTTTAATTGATTTTTCATCTGCTAACTCTTGTGTGAATTCGATTGGAAATCCATAAGATTGGAAAAGAAGGAAAGCATCGATACCGGTAATAACTTTTTTATCTTGTGATATCTCTTTAAACTTTTTAATTCCAGCGTCTAATGTTTTATTGAATCGTTCTTCTTCGAGGTTTAGTTCTTCAATGATGAATTTGTGATTTCTATGTAGTTCTTGATAGTCTGGATAAACTGAAAGAATAGATTTAGATACTTTAGAAGTAAAATTATCTTTAATGCCGAGAAGCTTACCATACCTTATTGCGCGACGGATGAGACGTCTTAAAACGTAACCTTGTCCGATATTTGATGGTTTAATTGCTCTTTCATCGCCTAGAATGAAGGTTGCTGCACGAATGTGATCGGCAATGATACGCATTGCTTTGGTATCGTTATCATTACTGCCATATTTCTTATGTGATATGGATTCTATTTCTTTTATAATTGGTTGAAATATTGTGGAGAGATAATTGTCATTTAGATTATTGAGAATCGTGAGGGTTCTTTCTACTCCCATTCCGGTGTCTACGTTCTTTTGGGAAAGAGGGACAAATTTAATGGCATTATCCTCTAGAAATTCTTTAATTTTTTCATCATCGTTTTTGTAAAGCAGAGTAGTTTTAATGCCTACTTTATGTGCTCCAGCTAAATTATCATCACTATGATCAAAATAAACTAATTGTTGTGGAACGAGATTATATTTTTCTAGAAGTTTATTGAAGAATTCAGGATTTTCCTTCTTTATTTCACCTTCAAAAGAAAATACTTCAAAACCTTTATTTTTTAATATCTTTTCTGCTTTTTCTTTATGTTTATTAATAACTAATATTTTCTTATTGTTAAAATTGTCTAATACGTTACTGAGTTCTGTATTAATTTCAAAGTTTTCATCGTATAAACAATCCATTCCGTCAACTAAAAGCACAGTTTTACTTTTGTTATATTGCATAAAGACATCATTCCATATTTCTACCCAGTTTTTGTCTTTTGGATCGAATTTCTTTGGAGTTTTTTTACCGATGTAGTAAAACATTTCAGTATCTGGACCGCATGGGCCTGTTTCTCCAGCGGGACCCCACCAATTGTCCTTTTTTGGCAGAAAAGCAATGCGTTCTTTTGGAATTCCTAAGGAAAGCCAAATTTTAGCAGACTCTTCATCTTTTGGAGCATCTTTGTCTCCTTCAAAAACAGAAATTGCGAGTTTGTCTATGGGAAGTTTAAGGTTTTTTGTTAAGAATTCAAATGAAAACTTTATAGCATCTTCTTTAAAATAATCACCTAGAGACCAATTCCCTAACATTTCGAAGAAAGTGTGATGAGTTGTGTTACCTACTTCATCAATATCTCCTGTCCTGACACATTTTTGAACGTCAACAAGGCGTTTTCCTAGAGGATGTTTTTGACCGAGTAGAAAGGGAACGAGAGGATGCATGCCTGCAGTTGTGAAGAGAACAGTGGGATCGTTTTCGGGAATAAGGGAGGAAGAGGGGATATGTTTATGATGTTTTGATTTGAAGAATTCTACATATTCTTTAATTAGGTCTTGACGAGTTTTTATCTTTGTGTTCATATAGTGGTAGATTGAAAAGTGTATATAAAATTATTGAATTATGCGGCTTTTAAAAGAAGCTTATTTTGCTGATAAAACTGTTCTACACTGTTGGGAATTCCCATTTTTGTCCACCACGGAGGGTTTTTCTCAAAGTCTCTTTCTCTTCCTTTATATTTAATTTTTCCGTGATAAATCATATAAGGCAAGTGAAAAGGAACTAAATGGGGACTAAGACGTTCTCCTTCTTGTTCAGGACGAATATGTAGTAATCTTTTTCCTTGAAACATTTCTCCAAGTCTAAGAACTGCTCTTCTCACAGCAACATCCTGAATGTGGTTGCTTGAAGTTTCTTGTAGATTATAGTCAAATCCTGCGTTTACATTGGATGGGGCAGTATCATATACATCGGAAGCTACACGTGTAAGCCAATTTAGAACCTCTCTTTCTTTTTTTAAGTGTTCGTAGTAAGCGTCTTCATATATTTGAAGTGCTTCTGGTTTGAAAATTATTCTGTCTCCCCATTGCCATCCAAGGCACCATTGATTTACACCATATTGATCATCAAATTTTTTATGAAGCTCTTCTCTACTAGCGCCGAAGTATCCAGGTCTATCAACAATCTCCCATCCAACCATTTAAATTTATTAAGAAGTTGGTTAATAAAGATTTATATAAAAGATTTACGATCTCAATTTGGCTAACTTGTCTTTGATCATTGTGAGTTCGTCTTCTATCGTAAGATCTTTTGGATCAAAGTGATGTTCGATTTCGTGATGGATTGTTTCATGGAGAGTTTCTTTTTCATCATGGCGAGGATGATGAATCTTAGCATGGGGGAGAAGTTTATCTAGAATTGTTAATTGTTCGTCTAAATCTTCAGGGATGATTGCTTTATAATTTGGGTTTTTGTCGTGCCATTCCTTAAGTT
>CAZQLX010000015.1:7985-9440 GCA_964594495.1 Candidatus Woesearchaeota archaeon
TTTTAGTCGTTTTATAGAGTTTAAAGAGTCTATTTGTGATTGAAGAAGGCGTTTTTCTGCATATATCTTTTCAGGAGGGGATAATTTGACGTATTCTGTCATTCTACTTTCTCAAAGATGTTTTCTGTTACATCTTGAATCCTAGATTTAAGTGTTTCAACCTCTTTTTCCCAAGAAGATAGCTCTTGTTCTTCTCTGAGCTTAGTTTCTCTTATCTTTTTGAGTAGATCTGATATTTCTTCTATTCTGTAGTTTATCTCTTCCAAGGATTTTCTAGCTGAGCGGAACTTGTCTATTTTGATAAATACACTTGTAGCATTTGATAATGAAGGTTTTGATTCTTCAATAGTTGGTTGAGATATAAGGGATGTAAATTTATCTTTTTTTGAGAAAGAGGATATAGGCGGAGGTTCTATTATGGAGGGTGCAGGAGAGGATCTTATTTCTTGAATTAGACTGGCATGAGAGAAATTATCTTCGGGGTTTTCATCCATTTCGATTGTTTTAAATTTGTGTTCTACGAGAGTTTCAGGAAGTTCTGGAAGGGATGAATCCTCTTTGGAGGGGTTTACGGCTTCTTTTATTGCTGATTGGGAAAATCCTTTCTGAATTGGGGAATCGGGAAAAGAAGGAAGGGCGTGCTTTTCATTATCAAAATGATCTAGATCGTTATGAGCATCTTCATGGAATAGTTCGGGTTTTTCAGGGTAAGATGAAAAACCATTTTCACTTCTTAATTTTAACGGGGAAACGGGTAGATCTGGGAGACCCTCTTTCTCGTTTTTTTTGTTCCAGAACATATTAATACTTTTTAAAAATGATTTATATAGGTTTATATCAATTATATAGTAGTGACACAAATTAGGAAAGTTTTTTAATGAATTTTTATTTCAGTGAATGTATGCAGATTAAACTTCTGAAAGATGTTGTTGCAGCTGTTGTTGGGCAAAGTACGTCAAAGATCGTAGATTTGCTTCATGACACGAAAAACGTAAACGAGTTTTTAATTGCGAAGAATTTAAATTTAACAATTAATCAGACGAGAAATATTTTGTATAAGCTAGCCGATGAAGGGCTAGTTAGTTTTATCAGGAAGAAGGATAAAAAAAAAGGAGGATGGTATATATATTTTTGGACCTTGAATTCTGGTAAAAGCCTTATTAAATTTAAGGAGAAATTGGTAAAAGATATAGAGGGATTGAAAGAACAGATTGAGTCTCGTAAAACAAAGCGGTTCTTTTACTGTACTAATTGCAATATAGAATATTCAGAAGAATCTGCTTTAATGCATGATTATTCTTGTCCTGAATGCGGGGAGGTACTTATACTAAAAGATAATAGCGCAGAGATATCAAATATGGATAAGCAAATTTCTAAATTTAATACAATATTAGGGGAAGTTAATGAAGAAATTGGAACTATTAAGGTGGCGGAAGATAAGGTTAGAGCGAGAAA
>CAZQLX010000015.1:9450-19932 GCA_964594495.1 Candidatus Woesearchaeota archaeon
ACAAGTAAAGCGACAAGAGAGAAAGAAGGAAAGAGAGAAATTAGCAAGAAAGGAAAAAGCAGCGAAGACGAGAGCAAAAAACAAGAAGAAAAAAGGTCGTAGGAAGTAGAAAGAGGAAAGATGGAATACTATTCTTATAGAAGAAAAGCAAATAGAGACTTTGTATTGATAATTAAAAACTTATCGATGGTGAGTTGGTTGATAATAATCAGCGTTGTTATTTCTGTAGTTGGATTTATTTCTTGGGCTTTAGCTCCGGGAAGTATTATTTATTTTGCTTTAAAGCCTGCCAATATTTTAAGTGGAGAGGCGATATGGACTTTAATTGTTCATATGTTTGCTCATGGAAATTTAATTCATTTGTTGATTAACATGTTTGTTCTGTTTTCTTTAGGAAAGTTATCTGAAAAAATAATTGGGAGAAAAAGATTTTTGTGGTTTTACTTAGCTGCGGGAGTGTTTGCAGGGATTTTATCAGTTTTACTCGCAGGTTATTTTGGTTATGGTGGGGGGGCAAAGATCTTTGGAACACCTGATACATACATGGTTGGAGCTTCAGGAGCAATTTTTGGAATAGCAGGATTATTTGTGATGCTTCTCCCTAAAATTAGATTTGGAATTATATTTATTCCATTCTTTTCATTGCCTGCTTATGTTATGGTTCCTTTAGTTCTTATCTTAACATGGGCAGCAACTCTTGCTGCGGGGTTGCCTATAGGCAACGTAGCACACCTTGGAGGGTTTTTAGCAGGACTTGGGTATGGGTATTACTTAAGAGTAAGATATAGAAAAAAAGTAATAATGTTACAAAGAATGTTCAGATGAAAATAAAAAAACAGAGGAAAATAGTAGATTTTAAAAAACAATATAAAGAAGCCGGAAGTTATGTTCGTGAGTCGAGACACTACATCTTTTTTGTAATTGCTTTGTTTATTTTATGTGTTATAATCGGAATTGTTTTTGCAGATTATTTTGCTATTTATCTTCAAGATGTTTTAAAGAAGCTTGTTGGACAAACTGAGAATATGAACGGTGGAGAATTGATGTTCTTTATATTGCAAAATAATTTTAAAAGTGCGTTGTTTGCTGTTCTGGGAGGAATTATTTTAGGAATTTATCCTTTCATCAATGTAATCGTTAATGGGGTATTAGTTGGGTTTGTTTTGGAAAGAGTTGTTGATGCTGTTGGATTTAGCGCGGTGTGGAGATTGTTCCCTCATGGTATTTTTGAATTGCCAGCTATTTTTGTTGCTTTTGGAATAGGAATACGACTGGGGACAGCAATATTTAATGAGGCGCCTTGGAAAGAACTGAAAAGAAGATTTTATCATTCGATGAATGTGTTGCTTTTTGTTGTATTGCCTTTGTTGATTGTTGCTGCGGTGATTGAGGGATTGTTGATTGCTTTTGGAGCTTGAGAAGATATAAAAGGGGCCTTTTATTATTTAGCATATGGGGAATAAGTACTTGAAATTTTACTTAATTACTGCGATTATTGTTATAGCACTGGCATTGATTTTTTTATTTTATCCTTTTCAAAAGGATAATTTTGTTTTAGAGGAAAATGAGATCCTAATGGAGAATTTTTCTTATAATTACAAAAAAGATACATCTTCTAATCAAGTGAGAGGGGAATGGGAAACTTTGGCTTTTAATTATAATGAATCTAAAATTAATGTAGTTTCTGAACAAACTCATCCAGGACCATCATATGGGCAAACCTCATCAGTGTATAAGTTTAGAAATGATTCTTCAATTTTGAGAGACATTCCTGGAGATTTTGTATCAAGATATTGTACTGAGGAGATAAAATCTCCAGATAATTTTTATTCTTATGGTACACTATCAATGAATTGTTCCTTTCGATTAATTTTGACAGTTTTAAAGAGGGAATCATTCTCTGTTTGTTTAATTGATGAAGAATGTACTTTAGTTTATGGTGAAGATATTAGGATTTCTTCTTAAACTAACTTTAATTATGAGAGTTGAGATTCATTAACTTTTAAAAGTGTGAAAGATAGGTAGAAATGAGGTAATATGGGCCGATAAAGGCATAATGTAAAGAGACAATGGAAATATCTAAAGAGAGCGTAGAGGAAATTGATGAAGCTGTAGAACTGGAGAATATTAAAAAAGTAGAGGCGGCTTTGTTCTTATCTGGGAGATATATGAATTTACAAGAATTAGTTAGTTTGACTGATGTTAATCCTATGCTATTGAGAAGGATTTTGAGCGATTTAGAAGATAAATATAAAGGATCGGGAATAGAAATTATAAGTAAAGATAATCTATGGAAAATGGATGTTTCGCAGGAATATACCTGGATGATAAATAAACTAGCGACGGGGAGTAGTGAGTTTTCTAAAGCGGAACAAGAGACGTTGGCGATTATTGCATATAAACAGCCGATAAAACAAAGCGTACTTGTTAAAATTAGGGGAAATAAAGCCTATGATCATATAAAGAGATTTGTTGAAATGGGGCTAATTACAAAGAAGAGAATGGGGCATACTGCAGAATTGAATTTGAGTGATACTTTTTACGAGTATTTCCACGTGAACAAGGGGGAGGGGAGTAATATTCAAGGGGAAATACTTCAAGAATAATAGAATGGACATATATACAATTTTAATTTATATTTTATCTTATATCGGGATTTACGCTACTTGTTTTTATATTATAAGTGTTATAAAACATTACAGGGTAAAAAAAGAGGTTGAACAAAAGAAATTTGAAGGCAGTGTGAGCATAATTATTCCAGCATATAACGAGGAAAAGACTATTGAAAGAACAATAGAATCTGCTATAAGCTTAAATTATCCTAAAAATAAAATAGAAATTATTGTCGTAGACGATGGAAGTAAAGATAAAACATACGAATTAGCGAAAAAGTTTGAGAATATTAAGGAAAGAAAAATAAGGGTTTTTACTAAACGTAATGGGGGGAAAGGATCGGCATTAAATTTAGGCATAAGTAAAGCGCAGGGCGAGGTTATTATTACAATGGATGCTGATACATTCGTGAATCCGGAAGCATTGAAAAAAATGGTGGTATTTTTTGGTAATTCTGAAGTTATGTCGGTTACTCCATCTATGGGAATTACCCATCCAAGAAATTTGTGGGAGAGAATACAGCAAATAGAATATTATGTCGGAGTGTTTTTGAGAAAAGCTTTTGCTACCGTAAATGCTATTCATATTACTCCAGGGGCTTTCTCTGCTTATAGGAAAAAGTTTTTTGATAAATATGGAGGATATGAAGAAGGAAATATTACTGAAGATTTAGAAATTGCATTGAGAATACAACACCATGGATATGTTATTGAGAATGCAGAGGATGCTGCTATTTATACTGTTGCTCCAAGAACCTTTAAAGGGATGCTTTTTCAGAGGAGAAGATGGTATGTTGGATTGATGAAGAATCTTTGGAAATATAGAACTCTTTTTGGGCTTAAGAAAGGACCCTTGGGAACACTAATATTGCCTGTTGCCGTGATAACTGTTTTGTTATCTATCGCTTTGACGATATACGTTGTTTTTAAAACGTTATCTGATCTAGCTAGCGGATTGGCGTATCTGAAATCGGTTAATTTTCAATTTGCAAATACCTTTGAATTGAGTTTTTATGTTATTGAAAATTTCTTTTATAGTTTATTTAGCAATCCTTTATTCTTAGTGAGTTTTGTATTTGTAATTATATTAGCGTTTTATTTGTATTTTGCAAGAAGAAAGATGAAGTTTTCAGAAGGGGTAATATTTAATTTTGTGTTATTTATTGTGGTTTATACTTTTCTTTTTACTTTTTGGTGGATAGTTTCTATATTATATGTAATGTTTAATAGAAAAGTCGCTTGGAGGGAAAATAAAAGATGAATAGAAAATATCTTTCACACTATTTTCTAGCATTTATATTAGCAACGATTATATTTAGCTTGGTATTCTTGGTTTCTTACGCAGTTTCATTTGCCAATTATAAATCTGTAGGAAAAGATACTAATTTAATCAGGGATTATGTTAAAGATTTGGACTTATATCTTAATCAATCTTTATGTGAAAGCGAATTACTGTACGATGCATCTGACAAACTAGACTTTGTGGGGAATAAATTAAATATTTTGGAAACCAGGCTGGGAAAAAATGATAAAAGAGTTTTAGAACAGAAGAAATTATATAGCGAATTGGAAGTAAAACATTTTCAAATTGTGGAAAAGATAAATGAAGAGTGTGAAGGTAAATTTATCACCCTTTTATTCTTTTATTCTAATAGCGAAAACAGTAGAGATGCGAGTGAAAAATCTGGATTTATTTTAGATACTTTTAAGCGTGGAAATGTAGAGAATGTTATGACTTATTCTTTTGATTTTGATTTAGAGGCTGGCGTAATAAACTTCTTGAAGGCAAAATATGGTGTTGAAGACGCCCCTATTGTTATAGTAAAGGGAACGGATTTGGTAAGAGTGGATGATATCGGTGATCTCGAGAAATATATTTTAGGACAATAAACAATAAAAAGCCATAAAACAGGAGTTTTTATGGAAAATTTGGTAGATGCGATCGATGATGGTAAAATTATACGGGTTAGAGAAGAATATGCGAGAAGAGAAGGACTTTTCATTCTTAGAAAAGTAGAGGAAATGAAGGAAGAAAAATTAAGTAGAAAAGGAAAAATTGAAGAGGAGAGATTAGGATTTGACGAGCTAAGAAGACCCTTGAATTTACGAAAGAGTCAAGTTATATCTGAGTTGAAAGATAATTTTCAGTGGGAAATTTTAAGCGCAAGAAAGAAGAAGGGATTAAACAGGAAACAAGTTGCAAATGCTATTGGGATGACGGAAAATGATGTTAAGCTCATTGAAAATGGACTTTTACCTAAGGAAGATTTTGTTTTAGTAAATAAAATTCAAGATTTTTATAAGATAAATTTAAGAAAAGATGGAAAAGATTTTAGTGGTTGGGCAAGATACAAAGTTGATTTGAGTAAAGGTATTTTTGGATCTGAAAAGAAAGAAGAGGTAAAAATGGAGAGAAAAATGGGGATGGGCATAAATAATGATGATGTTGGGGTGGAAAAAGATAGTGTTGATGAGTTAGAGCTTCCTGATATAGAATTAGAGGATGAAAATTAAGAGTTTTAGCACAGCAAAAGGGTTTATAACAAGATTTAGAAAATCATTGACAAAGTTGGGATTTCTCGCAAGCTCGAAAGCTTTATAAATTAACTTTTTGAGAGATAGATATGAATGTTGAAGTTGTAACGGCTGAAAAGAATGATTTGGAAGTTAAACTTGATAATCTTACAGTTGCTGAGATACTGAGAGTTTACTTAAATGAAGGCGGAGTGGAATTCGCTGCTTGGAGAAGGGAACATCCATTTAAGCCTTTGACTTTGAAAGTAAAAACATCTGGAGAGACGGCAAAAAAGGCGGTGAGTGATGCTGTAAGTGCAATAAAGAAAGATTTGGATAAGTTGAATTCTGTTGTTAAGAAGAAATAGATTTAATAATAAGTTTCTATATTTTGTTTGATGAATAGTTTATTGATTTCAAAGTGTAAATTGTTGCTTGATGCCTATAAGACAGGTAAATTAGGTCAAACAAAAATGCCTGAAGATGCAAATCCTGGATTTTCTGATAAAGATATCGAGGTGAGACTTGCTTATTTTAGTTTGCCAATGGCTCTTAATTATCAAAGAGATAGCTATAGGCTTTGGGAAGCTGCTTTGAAGACGTATAATGATGCTGAGACAAGAGAAGTCTTTGATGTTTCTAAAGTTATTTTATTAAGCGAGGATAAACTGAGGGGGTTTCTTACAAAATATAAATTAGCTTTACAACCCAATAAGCAAACAAACACTTGGAAAATAATTGCAAAAACAGTTTATGAGAATTTTGGAACTTTTTCTGAGCTAATAAAGCAATCAGATAATGATTATTTAAAATTAAAAGATAATATTCAAAATAAACTTAAGAAAGGATTTCCATATCTTTCTGGACCGAAGATATTTAATTACTGGTCTTTTATAATAAGTACATATGGGAATGTTAAGTTAAAAAATGCTGATTTAATAGAAATTGCTCCCGATACCCACATTATACAGTGCTCGGTTATATTGGGTTTGATATCTAAAGAAGATGCGGAGATACTTACTAAAGACAAGATATCGGAGAGATGGCGAAACGTGCTACATAATTCTGGGATAAATCCTATTGATATGCATCCACCTTTATGGTTCTGGAGTAGAAATGGATTTATTTACCAACTTCCCGAGTTACTTGAGGATAGCTAGATTTATTAAGGTATTTTGTTTCTAGATATTAAGGAGGTGTGAGATGAATTGTAATTGCAGTATGGCAAACGCTGTGCTTGCTATCATTGCGTTGGTTTTCATTTTTGTGAAAATCGGTGATGGAACTGCGTCAATGTGGATAACCGTAGTTGCTACGGCTTTGATCTTAATACACTCGTTGATACATAAGCATACAGAGTCGGGTAAAAGAAGATAAAAACCCTTATTTTTTATTTTAATTATTTTTATATAGTCTAGTTCTCTGCGGAAGTGATGGCGAAAATATCGGCTGGAAGTTATGATTTGAATAAATGGCTTTTTGGAGGATATGAAGAAGATATCATAACTGTTTTATACGGTGGGTCTGGGACAGGAAAGACGAATTTTTGCTTATTGGCAGCTGTGAGCCAGGCTAAGAAGGGAAATAAGGTAATCTATATTGATACTGAAGGAGGATTTAGTACTGAGAGAATAAAACAGTTGACCGGAAAAGATTACAATAGGGTTTTAGAAAATATATTTTTATTAAAGCCTACTAATTTTGCAGAACAGAAGAAGGCTTTTGAAGATTTATTCAAATATTTGAAAGAAGAAGTTAGTTTAATCGTTGTTGATGGGATGACAATACTATACAGATTGGAATTTGCAGATGCAAGAGACAAAAATGAAGAGGAAATAAGGAAAATAAACTCTATACTTGTTTCACAGATGAAAACATTGGCTGAGATAGCTAGAAAGAAGAGTGTTTCAGTATTGGTTACAAATCAAATTTATAGATGGGAAGAGGAAAACAAAATGGTTGGAGGAGATATTATGAAATATTGGGCGAAGTGTCATATAGAATTAACTAGGGATGATGGAAAGAGAACGGCTTTTTTGAGAAAACATAGGAGTTTACCTGAGAAGAGGTTTGATTTTCAAATAACGAATGAAGGAATAAGAAAGAGAGGATGGATTTAAATAGTGACTTAAGGTAGAGGAAAAATGAAAATCGGAAAAATAGTTCGTAGAATTCTGATAACAACTCAGTTTTTAGCTGTAGGTTATTTGGGATCGGCTTTATTAATAAGTCATCTAGCTGAGCGGCATTCTCCACAAATTACTAGTCAGCAACAATTAGAGGAGGTTTTAGAAGTTGAGAGAAAAATTATGAATTTTCCAACAAATTTAGTAATAAAAGGCACGTTAAATCATGATGAAATGAGATCCCATGCTAAAAGAGTAGAGCAGGACTTTTATGAGTTTACATTAGGGGAAAAATATCATCCAACTATCTCCACATTACAACATGAATTATATCATATCAAAGATGGGCATTTAGAAAGTAAACCTAAAAATAAAATTCTTGCAGGTTTAAAGTATTTACTTTGGTTTGAGCCAAAGGCTATTTTTTATCAATTTAAAAGATCTAGAGAAAGGTGAGTGAGAAGTAAATCTTCCTGAGGAAGATTTATAAATAAGAATAATTTAGTCTAGTAGAAGATGGCTGGTAAAAAAGAGAGCGGAAAAGGGAAGGAAAGGAGTGAAACAGGAATACCTGGATTCGATAAACTTTGCGAGGGAGGGTTCTATGCTAATAGTATCAATTTAGTTATTGGATCGGCGGGAAGCGGAAAAACGACTTTTGGATTACAATACTTATATCATGGAGCAACAAAAGCTGGCGAAAATGGATTATATATTAGTTTTGAGCCAGAAACTAAAGAATTATTTGTTGCCGGAAAAAAGCAAGGAATGGACTTTGAGGAGTTAGATAAGAAGGGAAGTGTGAAAATTGTAAAGTTAAATAATACAAGTTCTATTGCCGCGGTTGAGAAGCAAGTTAAAGATTTAATTAAAAAGTATAATGCTAAGAGAGTTTGTTTTGATCCATTAAATGTTTTTGCTTTGGATTTACCTGCTGGAAAGAATCCAAGAAAACAAATATATGATTTAACGAATGCTTTGAAATCACTTGGCGTTACAGTTGTTTTAGTTGCTGAGGCGAATGAAGAAACAGTAGGAGTACAGAATTTGCCTGAGGAAGTTGTTTTCGCCAAATTCTTTGCTGATAGCGTTACAGAAATTTATGCTTCTGGGCTTGGTGGAGCTGGAGATAGATCGATAAGAATTGCTAAAATGAGAATGACGAATAATGTTAGAGGACCGCAAAGTATGGAAATTACTGATAAGGGTATAAGAATTCTTTAGTTAGAAAATTTTCAGCTTTTTTAGAATATTATTAACTTCTAATTCTGTGGAATCTAGATTGATTCCCATATACCCCTTTGATATTCTCATATTTAATTCCGATTTTACACGATTTATTATTTTGTCACGAATATAATTTAGATCAACATCGGGAAGAGGAGTGTTAATAGGATTTATCTTTTCTCTGTAGGAAATTGCAATATTTAGACTGTTTGCTGATTCTTTTTCATATCTGGACGTTAACTCTGGATTGTTTGTTGATTTTTCTAAGATGGTATGAATTATAGCATTCGAGAGATTTCCAATTAACAAATCAATTATCTTATTTCTGTTTTGAACCATTTTTTATTAAAGAAAATATAGCCTCTTGAGTTTTTTTATATGCTTTTTTATAGATATCGATAAAATCTTTTTTGTTTAGCATATTGTTTTTTAACTGCTCGATATCTTGTAAATTGAATATCTTAATTATTTCAGTATCAGTTACAGAGGGAGTTAACTTTTTATTTTCTATGAAAAGTTTTATACTTATTAAGTTTCTAGTTAAATAGTATTTTTGCTCGCCATCTAAGATATCAAAGTTTTCTATTAATGGTTTGCTTTTTAGTAGGTGTAAATCTAAGACTTTATAATCGAACTTCCTTTTGATATTGTAGATAATTCTATGTGAAGAGACACAACAAGACAACATTAAATTGTATAATGGATCTGTTTCTAGACCTCTTTTTAAAGATTCATTATCAATTATTATAATATGGGGTAGTATGCCTGTTAGTGATTGAATTTTGTCTTTAAGTTCTCGCTCATTTACTTTATTTTCTTTTACTATTATGATATCTATATCATTGAATTTAAAGCCCTCATTAAGGAAGGAGCCTGTAATGATGATATTTTGATATTCTTTTATTAAACTGTCAACAGTATTAAATATTTTCTGTATTATATTTAGCTTTATTGGAGCAATTTCTTTAATTCCGTAAAAGTAAGGCTTTTGAGTGGTAGTTATGTGGTTTTTAGATAACGGGGAGATGACTACATAACTTCCTGTTTCTAAGCCTGATCTTTTCTTGGGCACGTATATTTGGTCCATAAGACTGCCCTTGCTTATTTTTGCTATGATCTCCATATTACGTAATATTACGTAATTGTATATAAATGTTTTGCTTTAAGGTTTGGCGATTTTCCAGAGAACATTGAAGTAGGATTTAAGGCTGTCAACGGCTTCTTGACTTTCTAGCATTACTCCGACAGGTTCTTCTGTCATGAAAAAGAAGAAAACTTTCTTCTTATAGAATAAAATCATCATTTTATTAATAAAATATTGGGGAAGAAAACGAATGCTTGAACAGATTTTTGTTGTCGGTACTAATTCTATTTTTGCTTCGTAATTTACGAGCATATTAACTTTAATTCTCTTTTTTGCTCTGTCTTTGTGATAATTATAGAAAAAGTCCATTACTTCTGGATGGTATTTTGTATAGTAAGCACCAATAACATAGTATTCCTCTCCTGCTTTTAACTCTTCTATAACATTTCTATATATGTTAAAAATTGCTTTAAATCCTTCGAATAAAGTAGCTCTTGTTTTACTTTTTGATTTTTTTCTTTCTACTTCGAGAGTTGGAATAAGATGTTTAACTTGTTCTATTTTATTATCTAATTCTACTTGTTTTTTTTTCATATAATCCAGGATTGTTTTGGGAGGCATTGCTTGAAAATATTTTATTTTACCTTTGATAATATGACCAGCAAGTCCCTTGTTCATTAATTTATCAAGAACTTTGTATACTTTAGAGGATGAAATATTGGCTTCTTTAGCTAATTGTCCTGTTTTTGTTTCTCCTAATCTTATTAAAGTTAGATATACTTTAGTCTCTCCTTCTGTAAGACCGATATCTTTGAGTAATTTTATATCCATAATAAGAGATCTTTTTGGAATATTTAATTGTTTCTAACTACGACCCCTCAGGGGGACGATAGCTTTTATATAGGGGGATGATACGGCG
>CAZQLX010000016.1:0-12926 GCA_964594495.1 Candidatus Woesearchaeota archaeon
CTATTCATTTTTGGAATACTAGGATTTATCTTAGGTCCGTTAATCCTTGCATACTTCTTGATACTTTTAAGAGCTTACAAAGATCGTGCTCTTTCGCAAGTGTTAAGTCCTGATTAGAGAAAATATAAAAACCCAGATACTCTTTTTCCCTCGTAAAAAGAGAGCATGAAACTTAAAATTAAATATCTTAATCTTGGGGCAGGCAGACCAATTGCTTTTATTCATCAAAGCAGTGCTAAAAAGCTCAATGTGCACATAGGAGATAAGATTGAGATCTCTCATGACGGAAAAAAGATAATTGCAGTTATAGATATTGTAAAAGGCATATTGAACGAGAATGAAATTTCACTTTCCGATGATATTTTTAAAACATACAGCATGAAAAACGGAGATTTTGTAGATGTCCATCTTGCTTTAGAACCTCTAAGTACTCTATACATTGCTAAAAAGCTTAAAGGTTTAACTTTAAGCAGAAAAGAAATTTTTACTATAATTAACGACATAGTTAATAACTATCTCACAGAAGCCGAAATAGCTTATTTTGTTTCAGGTGTTTATGAAAATGGTATGAATCTACAAGAAACAATATTTCTCACAGAAGCAATGTATAAAACGGGGAAGCATGTAAAATGGCACACAAAAGATATTGCAGACAAGCACAGCATCGGAGGCGTCGCAGGAAACAGATGCACACCTATTGTTGTATCAATCTGTGCAGCAGCAGGTATTGTGATGCCCAAGACCTCTTCCAGAGCGATAACATCAGCTGCAGGCACCGCAGATGCAGTTGAAACTGTTGCAAAAGTTGATCTTGATGTCGAAGATTTAAAAAGGATAGTAAAGAAAACCGGAGCTTGTCTTGCTTGGGGTGGATCTCTTGGCCTCGCACCTTCCGACGATAAATTAATCCGTGTAGAGCGTCTTTTACATCTCGATCCAGAATCTCAACTTCTTGCTTCTATATTATCTAAAAAACTCGCAGCCGGAAGTAAACATGTCTTGATTGATATTCCTTATGGCAACGGGGCTAAAGTTTCCCTTCCTGAAGGAAAAAAACTCAAAGAGAAATTCCTTAAAATAGGAAAGCATTTTGGATTAAACATACATATCACATTAACATTAGGAGATCAACCTATCGGTAATGGTGTTGGCCCGTTACTTGAAATAAAAGATGTAATAAAAGTATTGCAACAGGAAGATCAACCTCTAGATTTACAAAATAAATCTGTTTTTTTAGCTGGTCTTTTGCTTGAAATAATGAAAAAAGCAAAGAAAGGCAAAGGTCAACAAATGGCCTTAGAGATATTACAATCAGGAAAAGCATATGAAAAGTTTCAACAAATAATTACAGCACAAGGAAAAAAGAATGAAGATCTTGGATTCGCAAAACATAATTTAGATATTAAGTCCTCTGTCTCAGGCAAAATAAAAAGCATAGATAATAAATTAATCAACACAGTTGCCCGTATTCTCGGCTGCCCAGTAGATAAAGCAGCAGGGCTTTATCTCTACAAGCATAAAGGAGAGGTAGTTAAAAAAGGAGAAAACATTCTTGTGCTCTATTCCGAATCACGAAAAAAACTTCAAGAGGCCCATGATTTTTATAAAATCTATAATCCAATAAAAATAGGAAAGTAAATTCTTTAAGAAAAATCTAAAATCATCGGAAGATGATCTGAAACTAGAACATTTGGCACCTCAAATTGATTTACTACAATATCTCTAGAAACAAGAGTATAATCAGCAAATTTACTTGGCTTTAGATAAAGAGTACTCCTAGTTGTTGAAATGTTATGCGTTTTTATTAAATTGACTAATTCTTCTTCTAGTAATGCTAAACTTTGTGTTTCAGGCGATAAGTTAAGGTCACCACATAATACCAATTTATTTTTACCATTTGTATATGTTTTAACTCGTTTTGATTGTTCAATTCTTTCCTCTGTATCATTTTTATCTATTCCTGTCCAGAGACCATGAAAATGAGCTATACTGTAAGTATTTCCATTATCAATTACAGCATATTGAAGATTTCTTGGAACATTTCCGTGTGTAACGCCTATCGAATCTCTTTCTCCATAAATAAAAAAGTCTCCAATTTCACGTATTTTTAATCCTTTTTTAATAAACATTGCAAGACCCCACGATAGTTCGAAGGGAGCTGGAGATCTGAATGCCACACTATGTACGGAAGGGGCAAAATATTCTTGGTGATCGGGCAATACTCGTTTTAATTCTCTAAAAATATCTGCACGATACTTCCCATTAATATGTGTATTTGATGTAGGAGTATCCATTACTTCTTGAAAACAATAGATATCGATACCTTTTGAAATTGCTGAAATATATTCTGTTAATGGTTCGAATTCATGTCCTGCCCAAATATTTAATGATAACAACTTCATTTTTCAGCTTAACTACTAGGGTATATAAATTATGATGTCAATAACAAAAAAACAAAAATAATTAATTTTATAAACTTAGTTTTTTTAACTTTCACATGAAGAAAGGAGATTATATCAAAGATTTAACCGGATACATTAAGAAAAATCTAAAAAAAGGTTATACAAAAGACTCTTTGAAATGGGCTTTAATCAAACAAGGCCACTCTAAACTTGAAGTTTCAAAAGCTCTTGCCGCTGTTGAAGAAGAACTCGCTCGTGAAGCTCCCGTTCTTCAAGCCAAACCCGAAATACATTATGAAGTTGTCTCTCCCGACAATGTTCAAGTCGAGAAGAAATCTTTCTGGAAAAGATTGTTTGGCGGATAAGATTATTACTAACTACCTGTAACATAATGAGTGTGTTGTTTTTCCAGATTTTCCCAAGGCAAAGATCCTATCCAAGCTTCTAATTTATCAGTATTAGGTTCATAAAAAACTACCTCTACCAATTGAGGATCAAAGCCTTGAAGCGCAGGCTTACCTTTTATAAAATGCGGAGATTTTTTTAGTTCTTCATCAACTCTATCTTGTAGAACCCATAGCGTACGCCGACCATCTTGCAAAGGATAACTTAATCCAGCGAGCCAAATTGGTCTACCTGTATCTTTATCACGATAATATTGTCCAGGTTTATATTCCATAATTTTTTTAAGAGGATGATGTTTAAAAATATTTATATAAATTTACGCCCACGCCCAGAATCGAACTGGGAGATCCCGAAGGAAATCGGTTCTCAAGACCGACGGAGTACCATTGTCCCACGTGGGCATAAAAAACTATGAGATTTATCACTTATAAAGCTTTAGAATTCTCTTACAAAACATCAGTAAAAGTTCTACAAAACTGTTTTCTCGCTTCTTTAAAACCTTCTTCGCCTTCTTTTGTTAATCTATAAGTTATTGTTTTTCCTTCTTTTGTTTCTTTAATTAATCCGTCTTCCTTCAGGCTTTTTAATGCTGGGTAGATTGTTCCCGGACTTGGTTTACATCCTTTTCTTTTTTCAAGCTCTGAGGCAATCTCTTGCCCATGCATTGGTTTTTTCGATAATAAAAATAAAATTAAGAATGATAACATTCCTCTCATATCACAACAGTATTCATCATCTTTTTTCATAGATCTATTGGGTAACCGATATATTTAAATATATGTTATATTTATGTATTGGATGTACGATACAATACTGAAAGGAGGAATACAAAAAAATGGAAGGATACTGCGTAAGCTGCACAAACGGAAGTTGCAATTCTGAATATGCTGGAAGAAGCTTCTTAACAAGAAAAGAAAAAATAGAAATGCTTGAAAAATATCAAGAGGATTTAGAGAATGAAGCTCAAGGTATTAAAGAAAGAATTGCCGAGCTTAAAAAACAAGAGTAATAAAACTAATTTTTTCTTTTTTATTTATTTTTATTATATTAGTCTTACATGTGTAAGTGAATACCCACCATATATAGACAAACCAATAATTATTAAAGAAAGTATTAGCGTAGTTAAGGCTAATCTTTTTCTTTCTTCTGCCTTTATTAAAGAGGCAATTGAAGAGACTAATCCTACAATTCCTCCAAATGGAATAACTATCAAACATATCCCAAATAATACTTGCTTTAGTGTAGATACATTGTTTGTTAATCCTAATAGAAAGAGAATTATAATGAAAAGCACACCGATGCTTACAGACCATAAGCCCCAAGATGCTAGATCTCTTTTCATATAACCTTTAGATAAAATCAGTTTAAATAACTAACTCAAGTAAAAACTACTTCTGCTTCAATTATTTGGTTTAAAATAAAAAATAAATTTCTAGCCAAATAATGCGCTAAGTCCAGCTGCAGATTCCACTGGCTTTTCTTCTTCTTTCTTCTCTTCCTTCTTTGCAGCTCCTGCTCCAGCGGCTGGTGCGGCTACGGCCATAGCGCTTGCATTTGCAAGTTCTGTAGCAATGTCGACTCCACTAAGTGCAGCAATGAGTGTCTTTACTTTTGCTTCATCTACTTGAACTCCTGTAGCAGAGATAACTTTTGTCAAGTTAGCTTCGTTTACAGTTTGTCCGAGCTTGTGCAATAGCAAAGCTGCGTACACATATTCCATGTTTATGTTTTAACCTCCGTTGTAGTTGTTTGAGTATCTGCTGTTGGTGCAGGTGTTGCAGCTTTATTCATTAAAGCTTCAATTGCTTTTTCTTCAGCGCTTGCCTTTGCAAAGAAGAATGAAAGATTTTCTTTTACAAGATATTTAATATTAGTGGAAAATCCTAATGCTTTTCCAATTGCTTCTCTTAATGCTTCTAATGTTCCCTTCTTATCTATTTTTATTCCAACATATATCTTCTCAGCCTTGGCATCGTAAGCAGCAACAGGTTCAAATCCCACTTTCATGGGAGCAATATCTAATTTTGCAAGCACCGAAGCAACATTTTCTTTAATTACATCTCCCTTGTGAACAACTGTAGCTCCAATTTTAATTGCTAGTTTTCCACCTTCTACAGCAACTTTTAATCCTACTCCTGAAAGTTCAGAGATTGCCGGTCCAGGAACGAGGCTCGTCGGTCCTGGTTCAACTGTAATATCTTCAGGAGCGATATCTCCAGCTTTAGCCTTTGCAGCACTTTCACTATCTGTTAACAATGCAGATAATTCAAATGGATCTAAGTTAGAGAAAAATAACGCAACGTCTGCCCCAACATTGCTTTTTAAGTTTTGTAGAGCTCCTTTTTCAGTTGCTTCAATTGCTCTTATAATTGCAGATTTTTTAGCAACTTTAATATCTGCCTTTCCTCTTAACTTTTTCTTAATCTCATGGAACTGTGAGCTTGGCAATCCGCGTGTTGAAGCTAACAACACCGTGTTTGATTTTTTCATCTTCTCAGCAATTTCGCTTACTATCTTCAATTTTACTTCAGAAACTTTCTTCTTTTCTTTACTTTCTTCTTTAATTTGCTTTATTCGTGGCATTTTACTTTACCTCCACTTTAATAGGTTTACCCATCGTTAATTTAATCATAACATTTCTCACATTTTCTTTTTTAGTTGGCAGTACGTCGACAAGTCCGGCATAAACGGTCTTTATATTATCAATAATATGTTCATCAGACATATTTTCTGTTCCAATTAATAATTTCACACTAGCTTCTTTTACTCTTATTTTAGCAGCTTTTGCTATTTTATCTAAAATTCCCTTTATTGCATCATTACTTTCAGATCCTATGATCCCAAGTTGTGGAGAAGGCATTTTACCTGCTGGTCCTAGAACTTTACCAAAAGTTGTAGCAACCGAAGGCATTAACGGAGCGGATCCAATAAAAAAGTCGTATCCTTTAACTAATTTCTTTAATTCTTTTTTATCTTTATATTTAGGGAAATCAAGTTTTGTAACTGTATCAACAAGTTCGTTCCTCTTTTCAAAAAATCCGCATACTTTCTTATCTTTAACTTTATGAGGTAATGTTACAATTGTTGCAATATTGTCTCTTTTCAAATCTATATCCTTCAAATTTACAATTAAGTCTATCCCTTGTGAGAATTTTCTTTTCTCTGTATTTCTAATCTGTTTAAGTGCTTCTTTCAGTTCCATGTTAAATGTCTCCTACGTTATGTCCTTTATCCATAGAATCTATGATAAAGGTACGTAGTTCAACGACTTTATTCCCTATCTATATGGCTTTTTAAATTTGCCGGTAAGAATTTATTTATGATGTGTCTTTCTAAATGCAATAACACCCAAAGTAACTAACGCAGCGACAACAGCTATTATACCGAGAGGAAAAACAGTTTCTCCTCCACCAACAACAGCACCATTATATTTAGCAAATCCAATTCCAACTGCAAGTGCAGCTAAACTAACAAATGTTATTGCAGCAACATGAGAAATATGATGTGGGTGAAGCCTCTTTGCCATTCCTAAACTAAATACAGATTGTATTTAAATTTGTTGTTTATTTAAAGAATACCTTTATCAAAATAGAAATCAAGAAACCTGCTAATCCAATTACAAGCAAACCTATTGCAGACACTTTAGAAATAGTCTTAAATTCTTCCATTGTTGGCTTTCTCAATACATGCCATACTCTAACACATTGTAAAAAGAATGATTTCAATCTTGTTCCAACGCCAGGGCGTTCAAATCCTTGTTCCATCTTTTAGTTATCAAAATGAGGTTTTTAAAATTATGTTTTTAATCTAGAGAGAGGAAATAATCTATTCCCTTTCTTTTACCAATAGGTAAACTTCCAGTAAAATATCCCAAATACTCTCCAGCAGTCATTCTACGAGTAATCAATTTTTCTAATACTTGTGTTTTACTTAAAATTTCCCACATATTTTGATAACCAATTCTATTAGCTTCAACTAATAGTCTAGTTGGTAGTCTTTCGTCATTTAAACCTAACTTGGATAGAATCTGATACATATTATCTGGTGAATAAGTTCCATTAAAAGCATCTAATATTACTTCAGGCTCTATATTACAACTCATTGCAGTGTTATTAAGAAATATTCTTCTCATCTCTTCTGTTAAAGAGGGCTTAACACGCTTACTAATAACTTGTTTCACAGGTTCTTCTTTTTCAAGAATTCTCTTATCGGTTCTTTCTGTTCCTTCAATAGTTATTGTTGCTGCACTCATGGGATTTTCTAGAACCAAAATTGTTTAAAAAGATTTCTATTTTTAAATTTCAAAATTATATCCTTCAGGAATCTCAGAAGCATAATGTTGATTTATAGGTCCTTTAATACGTATCTTTCCATCTATCTCAATTATACGTCTTTCAACAACAATTTCGGGTTCGTTGGTTGAACATATTGATGCGGGAACATAATCTCTTCGCATATTATCTTTACCAATCATTTCTTCTAATCTTCTAACATCATCTTGTATATCTAGAGGTATCATAGCTTTATTTTTCCACGAATTCAATACCAAGTTCTTTCTCTAATTCACTATCTGTTTTGTTTCCTAATTCAGTAGAAATACCGAATATTTGAGAACTCTTAACTCCTGTAACAATTAACAAAACTTTAATTGTTTTGTCCATATCCGCGCTTATTTGTGCTCCAGAGATTATCTTGGCGTCAGCAGCAATCTTTTCTCCTACAACTTCCATAACAATTCTATATTCATCTAACGACATGTCGGGACCTCCGATAATATTTACTAATGCTCCGGAGGCATCTGTAACATCCACGTCCAAGAGTGGATTCTTAAGCGCTTTCTCAACAGCATCTCTAGCGCGATGTGCCGAATCACTTTCACCTATTCCAATAAGTGAAACTCCCCCATTGGACATAACTGCTTTAATATCTGCAAAATCCAAATTTACAAGTCCAGCTTTAGTAACTAGCTCTGTAATACCTTTAACAGAATTAGTAAGTATTTCATCAGCTACTTTGAAAGCTGTATGTATTGGTAATTCTGGAGCGATCTCTAGAAGTTTGTCATTTGGAATAACTATAAGTGTATCAGCAACAGCCGCTAGTTTTTCTAAACCATATTGCGCGTTTTCAATTCTTTTCTGTCCTTCAACTGTGAAAGGTAAAGTTACAACACCAATAGTTAACGCGCCTGCTCTTTTAGCAATCTCTGCAACAATCGGGGCCGCGCCTGTTCCTGTTCCTCCTCCCAAACCACATGTAATGAAGACCATATCAACATCCCCCAACTTCTTTCTTATTTCTTGTTCCGACTCGCGAGCCGCTTGTTCCCCTACTTTGGGATTACTTCCTGCTCCAAGCCCATGTGTTAATTCTCTTCCAATAAGAATCTTAGCATCAGCATTAGAGTATAACAAGTCTTGAGCATCCGTATTAATTGCAACTATCTCACAACCTTTAATTCCTATTTCTTTCATCCTCGAGACAGAGTTATTTCCTCCTCCTCCGCATCCAATTACTTTTACCCTTGTAGACTGTTTTTGAAGGAGTGTTTCAAGTTCGTGATCTAGCTCATTCTCGGCTTTACCTTCTTTTTCTATCAATATTTCAGCCATATTTGAAGCACGATTAAGACATTTATAAGGATTGTTGTAGTAATTTATTTATAGAATAAATCAAGGCTACTCTTTCTGTTAAAAATTCTATTAACTGCATATTTGGCGGCCATTGTTGAGATTGTCTGGCCACCCGTAGCGAGGATGAAAACTTCGTTTTTTCTAAATTTTATCAATGGAATTAAGTCTTTCGTAACACAAAATTCACCAGACCAAGCATATTCAATTTTTATTTTGTTTTTGGGAAACATTCTTTCCAAAAATTTCTTTATGTGAGTTAAATGTGGGGCATAGAAATCTTTTTGATTAATTGTATTTACTCTTCTATCTCCAAATCCAACCAAGAGTCTATTATCTTTAGTTAATTTGAAGTAATCGTAACTCTTTTTAGAATCCCATAACATATCCCTATGCATTAATCCTATCTCTAACAATTGCTTTTTAGTCAAAGGATAACTTACGGCAATTGTGGATTTTATTGGCCTTGCTTCTTTAATTTTTTTGTTTGAATCAGTTGCATAAATAATCTTTTTAAACTTTATCTCTCCTTCTTCAGTTATAGCTTTATTATTTTTTACTTTTAGAATGGATGTATTTTCATATATTTTTACACCTGCTTCTTTTAGTTTCAAAGCCAAATTTTGACTATATTTCAATGGATTTATAGAAGCACCATGATGGGCAAGTAAAGCGTCTTTAAAGAGTAGAGAGTGTATTTCTTTTTCTAGTTCCTTTTGAAGAAGTAATTTAACTCTAAAATGCATCTCTTTATTTAGTTTGTATTCATCAATTACACTATTGAATGTTTTGTAATGATACTCTGCGTATAATGTAGGATCATTTTCAAAATCACAATCTATTTTCTCTTTTTTTACAATACTTTTTATAGTATGTAATGCACCGAGAAGTCCATACCAGTAAGTTAGTCCTTTTTTTCTCCCAAATTTCTCTATTAAATCCTTTAAGTCCAGTTCCGTATTAGGGGTTAATATTCCTGCAGCTCTACCAGTAGCCCCATTTGCAATTTGATACTTATCTACTAAAACAATATTTTTAGCGCCATGTTTATTTAAGAAGTAAGCAACAGAAACTCCCGTAATCCCTCCACCCACAATAAGAAAATCACATTCTATCTTTTCTTTTAACACCGGAGCATTTTGATATCCTGGATTTTTCCAAAAAACCTCATTTTTCATAAACAATTAAAATATTACTTAACTTTAAACTTTTGCATCTTCTTTTTTTACTTCATTAATCTTCTGTTCGGTCTTTTTCTCTTCTTTCTTCGTTTCTACCTTTTTACTTTCTTTCTTTTCCTCTAATTTAAATGCTAGTTCCTTACCTATAATCTCTTTGAACTTATCGTTAAATGCCTTAACAAAGAATTCAAACTCTTTAGGTCCTGAAACTTCAACTGTTTTTTCCTTAATTTCAAATGGAGGAGCTTTCTTTATCAAAAGTTCAAATAAATTCTCAACTTTTTCTTTTTCATCAGTTATTATTCTTACAACGGTAAATTTGTATTCTAATTCTTTTCCTGCTAAAGGGTTGTTAAAATCGGTAACAACTCTTGCTCCAGAAATTGTTAAAACTTTCGCCAATGCATTATCCATAGATAAAACAAGACCAGCATAAGGACTTATTTTCTTTTCAGTAAATATTTTCAAAGGAATTGTTTTAATAAGCTCCCTATTTCTTTCTCCAAATCCTTCTTTAGCACTTATCTTAACACTATATTCTTTCCCGACGTCCTTTCCTTCCACAAATTTATCTATTCCTGGAACAATCATTCCCTGTCCAACTACGATAACTGTTTTTTGTGCTTTCGCTTTAGAATCAATTTTTTTCAAATCCTCTTCTATGTTAGAATCAAATATCTTTCCATCGCTAACTCCAGTGTATTTCAATTCAATAAAGTCGTTTTTCTTTATAGTTTCCTTTTTCTCGTTTGTCATTCTACTCTTTCAAAATTAAGCCTATTAAATCTTTTGTTTCCATTTAATAGATATAATTAATGCTTTTCTAAATTAAAAAAGATAAACTGAATAAAAAGACCTAAGAAAGAAGATATAATCCTTGATAATGAATAATAAAACTTACTACGTAAGTTTTATAAACGTTTCTTGTTACTTCCAAATATGGTTTTAAAATTAATCGACGCATATGACTGTAAGCCAGGTACAACAATTATGGTTGACGGTGAAGCATGTTCTGTCAGAAACAATGATATTTCAAAAACGGGAAAACATGGAGCTTCAAAATGTAGAATTGAAGCAATTGAAATCTTTTCTGGCAAGAAAAAGATAGTTGCCGTTCCCGGATCAAATAGATTTGATGTTCCAATGATTGATAAAAGAAAAGCACAAGTTCTAAGTGTCGATCAAGCAAATAAAAAAGCATCTGTTATGGATTTAGAAAACTACGAAACTTTAGATATTACATATAATGAAGAAATTGAAGAAGCTCTTGCCCCAGATAAGCAAGTTGAATACTGGGATATTGAAGGTAAAAAAATGATAATGAGGGCATCATAATGAAAAACAATAGGTTGCTGGAACTCCTAGAAACCTGCAGAGGTTTGTAGATGGCAGCAAAGATTCCTGCAGCACAAAAAAGACTTTTTGGAAATGTTTTTGTGTGTAGAGATTGCAGTCATAGAGTAAGAACTCAAGCTGTGCGTGTAATTGCAAAAAAAGTAAGTTGTCCAAAATGCGGGAGTCATGTTTTTCGTCCTGTACGAAAGAAATAAGGAATAAAAAATGAGTGGATTGATTGTATTTGATTTAACGTTCTTAGGAGTATGTATAATTGCTTTAGTTCTTGCTATTGTATTAAAAAGAAACAAATTTAAGCGCCAAGGATGGATTTATCTTTACCCAACACAATTAGGAGTCAAATTAATCGATAAGACTGCGAAAAAGTTCCCTAAAACTCTTCATTTTATGAAGTATGTTGTCGTTGCCGTAGGTTATGCTTTGCTTGTCGGCGGAGTTTGGATGATTCTCGCATCAGTTTATTTATATATTCGAAAGCCTGGAGTTGCAGAATCTATAAGTGCTCCACCAATTTTTCCAGTAATTCCTTATTTCACTAGCTTGTTTTCTCTGGACTCTTTCTTTCCACCATTTTACTTTATTTATTTCTTAGTTGCAATCGCAATCGTTGCAGTTGTACATGAATTTGCTCACGGAATTTTTGCCAGACTATACAAAATGAAAATCCACTCAACTGGGTTCGCTTTTCTTGGTCCATTCCTTGGCGCTTATGTCGAGCCAGATGAAAAGCAAATGGACAAATCCCCTAAAATTGCTCAATTATCAATACAAGCGGCAGGAGTTTTCGCAAATACTGTAACTGCAATTTTGTGTGGTGTCATTTTGTTAATCTTTTTCACTTTATCCTTTGCTCCCGCAGGAATTAATTTGATAAATGGATATCCGACCGCGATTGCTCCTCTGGATGAAGTTTTACCCTTTGTTAATTCCTCAGCGATGGATGGAAATGATTTAATTCCAATAACCATAGCAGGCACGACTTACTTTGCTCATCCTGTGTTTCTAAATGCTTCTTTATCTAATAATTTCAATTATACTCAAATTTATCTTGATACTCCGTCTTTACGATCTCGTTTAGTCGGAGATGTTGATCCGAGAAATGCCTACGGTATAACTGTTGCACTTAAAGAAGTAAATGGAGAAAAAATCACCTCGAGAGATAAATTAACTGAAGTCTTAAGTAAATATAAACCAGGAGATCAAGTAGAAGTTAAAATTATTAGAGGGGATTCAAGAATTTTGAGTACTTTAAGACCTCTTTACACGGGAGAAGAAGAAGTTCACAAACTTACTCTTGGAAATTACAATAACACAGCAATATTAGGAATAAGAACAGTTCCAGATACAGCATCCGGAGGAAGATTAGCCTCTGCTCTTTCCTATTTGTTCTTCTCTCCACTAAAGAATCTCTCAACATATTACGAATCAAATATAGGAGAAGTTGGAATATTCTTGTATTATCTAATTTGGTGGGTTGCAATATTGAGCATTTTCGTAGCATTATTCAATATGCTTCCTCTCGGTCCTCTTGACGGAGGCAAATTCCTTCTTCTTACAGTTTGGAGTATAACAAGAAACAAGAAAGCAGGAGAAAGAGCATTCCAAATTGCAAGTTGGATAATTCTTATAGCTTTGATCTTAATGATGGTCAAATGGGTCTTCAGGTTTGCTTAAGCAAATCTAATATTTTATAAGTACTAATTATTTAAGAAACAGAGATGCAAACTAAAAGAAACGTTTTTCTTTGGATATTATACGATTTTGCTAATTCTATTATTTTGATAACTTTTTTTCTATATTTTTCTCAATGGTTAGTAATAGATAAAGGAATTCCTGATTTATGGTTCAATTTAACATTTACTATTACTGCAGTTCTATTACTTCTTACAGTCCCAATAACTGGGACCCTTTTAGACAGATATTGGAGAAGGATAACAGGAATTAGATATACA
>CAZQLX010000016.1:12936-19649 GCA_964594495.1 Candidatus Woesearchaeota archaeon
GTGCAATTTTTGCAGTATTTAATCAACCAATAATGTCCTTAATATTCTATACATTAGGTCTGTATTTCTACATGTTTTCATTTACATTTTATACTCCGTTGATTAATGATATTTCTAAAGAAGAGAAATTAGGAAAAATTTCAGGTTTAGGTGTAATGGCAAATTATCTTGGTCAAATTGCCGGTCTCTTAATTGCAATTCCCCTAGCGACTGGAAAAATAAGTTTCTTTCATGCTTTACCGAGAGCTGAAGTTCTTTTACCTTCGGTTATAATCTTTTTCATAGTGGCATTACCTATGTTGATTTTCTTTAAGGAACCAAAAAGACCTAAACAACATTCCCCATTATTAGCAACAATTAAACATTCTCTATTAGAAACAAAGTTATTGTTCTCAATTTCAGCAGTTGCTTTCTTTATGGTCGCATATTTCTTTTTCAATGATGCCATATTAACAGCTGCAAATAACTTTCCTCTTTTCTTAGAGCAAGTATGGCATCTGTCAGATACAGTTAAGAGTTTTATTTTAATCGGAATTCTTCTTACTTCAGCGATAGGAGGGCTTGTAGCAGGTCCTATTTCAGACAAATTCGGGCATAAAAGAACTTTAATGTACATTCTTTGTGCGTGGTTAATTGTTTTCCCTCTTTTAGGTTTAGTTCAAAACTTTACATTTTTTATAGTAATCACCGTGATTTTAGGATTTATGTTTGGTGCTAATTGGACAGTAACTCGTTCATTAATGGCAAAAATTGCGCCTAAAGGTAAACACAATTTAACCTTTGGTTACTTTGGATTAGCAGAAAGAGTTTGTGCCTTACTCGGACCTGTTGTTTGGGGATTAATTGTTTCAGGTTTAGTAGATTTAGGAAGTTTCAGGTATCGAATCGCAATGATTTCTATGACGGCATTTATCATTGTCGGCCTTTTCTTCCTTTACAAAGTTAAAGATGATAGATTAAAAAATGAAAAATCTCAAGAAATCAAATCAATAGAGAAACCTAATTTACAAACTCAACACCTTTCTTCGTAAATGCAACTAACTTTATACCAACAGGAATACTCAATAAAGAAGATATCAAAGCCATGTGTTCCTTTCCGTTTCCTGAGGCAATAGACAAAGCAACTTCAAAATCTCCCTTTGTCTTTGCTTTAAGTTTATCAAGTAAAGTGTTTTTTAAATCCATCAAAGATTGTTGAGTATCAACCTTTATCTCTTCAATACCATCAGATACGGGAAATCCCTCAGTAGTTTTATTTCTTACCAGAATAACTTTCTCCCATTCGCCTCTATTTATTAAAGCACTAACTTGTCCCCACGTCTCTTTATCATTTCCAACAAAAGCGACCAATTCCATTGTTTTTTGATAATAATTACATTTATAATCATTGTTATACTTTATTTTACAATCGGAGGTATATGAATGGTGCAAGAAATACCCTTAGGCGAAATCACTCTTAGAAAATATGAAAAACCTTATGATTCTCCTAAAAGGGAATTAGTAAAAAAAGTATGCTTATCCCTTGGCCTGCTACAGCCAGGAGATTCAAGAGATATAATTGTAGACATTGTCCTTGTTTTAGAGGAAGCAAGAAAAACTAAAACCTGGCTCTCTTCTTTTGAAATTAGAGATAAAGTAGAAGCTCTTAGAAAACAAAACTCTTTGGAAAACAAAGGTCTAGCAGAATCAAACATTCGTCGACAGTTAAAACGTCTTCGAGATTGTATGCTTGTAGATAAGCAGGAAAATAAATACCGACTATCTGAATTCTCTTCGCTTTCAGAGATATTCACAATAAAGATTGAAAAATTCCTTCTTCCTCAAATTATAGAAAGAATTAAAGAATATTTGGCGAAATTAGATGCTCCCGCTCCAAATATATCGTCGCATTCTACAAATACTTCAACAGAGTCTCCTAAGACATAGATTCTACTTGATCGAGTCTGAAAGGAGCCAATAAATCTACTCTCATAGCAAAGTTCAACAACTCAAGAACTTTTTTCCCTATCCCTTTCACACTAAATATTTCTTCATATGCATTTCTATCCAGAGGAATAACATCAACAAGCTCTCGGTCGTGTTCTAATTCGTCTAGAATCATGTCATGAAGTTGTTGAGGTTGACATGTAATTATTGGCGTATTTGGATCATATGTTACAGCACCAAAATTATTTGCCCTCCACCAAGAATACCCTCCTTGCTGATCACTATAAAAACCACAAACTAAAAGATGTCTATTACGTATACCTTCTGGATCAATAAGATGTAAACGGTTAATGGTAGCAGCTATTCTTTCCAACGGCGGATTCGCATACTTAAGTTCCCCAAGCGCTACTCCCATATAAAATCGAAGTCCAACTTCTATTTATTCCTTTCTACTATAAAACTCCTAAAATTTTCAAAAAGAAAATTTTATAAACCCATTAAAACAGTTATATTTATCTACTTCTCAGATATTAAGGAAGTAGCGGAGCATAATATGCTGTTTATCATTAAAGTAACCACAAACAAAGAAGACCGAGCACTAGAAATGATCGGCGAAAGAGCAGAAAAGAAATCCCTAAATGTATTTTCTATTTCCAGACCTCACGGATTAAAAGGATACGTTATTCTAGAAGCTTCAGATAGAGAATCTGCAGAAGAAGCAGCATTTAATTTACCTTATGTAAAAGGAATAATTGGAAAAACGGTTTCTTTTGAGGATATAAAGAATATGCTCCAACCTAAAGTTGAAGATATTAAGATAGAAGTTGGAGATATTGTTGAGATGATAGGACAAACATTTAAAGGAGAAAAAGCTAAAGTTACAAGAATAGACAAACAAAAGGGAGAAGTTGTCGTTTCACTTCTTGGAGCTTCTGTTCCAATTCCAGTAACAGTAAAAATGGATAATATTAAAGTTGTACGACGTGATAAAGCAGAACAAGCGCCAGAAGAAGAATCAAAAGATTCAAATAGTCTCGATGACGAGCTCAGCCAGGAGTTTAGATGAAGGTAAAATTAATTGTTGATGGCGGAGCAATGCAACCTGGCCCAGCAGTAGCTCAACAACTTGGTCCTATGGGAATTAATCTAGGAAAAGTCATTGGAGATGTAAATGCAGCAACTTCAGGCTTTAAAGGAACAAAAGTTCCTGTAGAGTTAGACGTTGATCCTAAAACAAAATCATACAATATTAAAGTTTTTTCTCCCCCAGTAGCGGAGTTGATTAAAAAAGAATTAGGTTTAGAAAAAGGCTCAGGTTTAGCATTAAAAGAAAAAGTAGGAAATATTGCTTTTGAAAGAATTGTCTCAGTCGCTAAAACAAAACTTCCAAACATGTTAGCAAAAGATCTCAGAGCAGCAGTTAGATTAGTTGTAGGAACCTGCGTTTCTCTTGGAGTCTTAATAGATAATAAAGAAGCTAAAGAAATAGAAAAAGATATTGAAGCAGGTGTTTATGATTCTCAAATTAAAAATGAAACTACTGAAGTTTCCGCAGAGAAGAAGGCAGACTTAGATAAGTTCTTTGCAACAAGAAAAGCACAACAAGAAAAGATCAAGAAAGCAGAGGAAGAAGCAAAAGCAGCGGAAGAAGCCGCAAAAGTTGCAGCAGCAACAGCCGCAGGAACTCCCGTTGCAAGCGCCGCTACCCCTACTGCAGCAGGTGCAAAACCAGGAGCAGCAGCCCCAGCAGCAACAGCCGCTGCCCCAGCAAAAGAAGAAAAGAAAGACGCGAAGAAGAAGTAATAATCTTTATTAAGAGATTCTTTTTTAAATTTTTTATGAATCATCCTGAAACAGTAGAAGCAAAGCAAGAAGTTTTTAGAAAAGATTGGGATCTCTTTATCTCAGAAACACCCACATATCGAAGTATTTATCTTAGACCCAATAAACAATTACTAAAGAAGTTTAGTTTAATGAAAGATATAAAAAAGATTCTGGACATAGGATGTGGTCCTCAACCAATAAGCGACTATTTTTTTGATCCTCTAAATAAGAGTGTTGAAGGAAGATCAAGAGTTTTATTAGATGTTCAACCTCGTGTGACGGAGCTAAGAACGAGAGATGATAATCCTGAAGTAGTTTGTTTTGATATGTGCGAGTCACGCAATACTTCTGCTAGGAATTACAAAGATTTTGCTAAAATTGTTCTAGAAGAGAAATTTGATTTAATAATGATGATCAATGTTTTAAATTATATTAAGTGGGAATTAGCACTCGAAGTTGGATCTTCTATACAAACAAAAGGCGGATTAATTTATGTTCTTAATCATTCTCGAGCAGGATATCAAGGTTCATTTTATGATGAGGTTTTTAATCCAACGCAAAGAGATATTATACAAAAATTAAGTGGATTAGGTTACGAAATTCCTTATTTTGAAGACGAAGATGTTTTACTAAATAGTACTACTAATACAATAGGCAGAAAGAACTAATCTTTCCAAAGCAAAGATTAAAAAGCTCTTTCTTTATGGTAAATATGTTGGGGATGTAGTATAGTCTGGCAAGTATCCGAGGTTTGGGACTTCGTGACCCCGGTTCAAATCCGGGCATCCCCATTTTAATTTTATCAACGAGGAATAATTTATTAATCTATAACCTTTTTCTTTTCCATGTCAAATAATAATGCGAAAGTTCTCGTTGGATGTCCTACATATATAGGTATGAAATATTGCTTATCTAGATTTTTAGAGCGCGTAAAAAATCTTTCTTATAATAATTACGAAATTCTTATTGTAGATAACTCTGATACCGACGAATACTATAATCTCTTAAGCAAAGAAGAAGGGATAACTGTAATAAAAGATAATTTTCAATCAGAAAAACCTTTACTTAAAGTAATTAATTCAAGAAACAAAATAATTAATTACGCATTAGAAAATAATTTTGATTATATTTTAATGTTAGATCAAGACGTTATTCCTACAACAAATATTATTGAAGAACTTCTGAAAGAGAATAAAGATCTCATTAGTGGCCTATATTACAATCATTTCATGGTGTCTGGTAAAATGAAAACGCTCCCTGTCGCCTGGACAACCTTAACTGATGCAGAGTTCGACGAATTAAAAAGTAAAATCTCTCTCCCTCCATCTGTTAAATCAGTTGATGAGATACCTCGGCATTTAACAGCCGAAGAAATAAAAAGTAAGAAAATTCTAGAGGTATTTCATCCGTCTGCAGGAGCCATGTTAATAAGCAAAAACGTTTTTTCAAAAATTGATTATTCTCTAAATCAAGCTTCTCTTGCAGAAACTAATATTAGTGACGATGTAATTTTCATTAGAAAAGCAAGAAAAGCAGGCTTTGTATGTTATTGTAATACCTCTGTTCTTTGTGATCACCTTCTCGCAGGTAAATATATCTCACAAGATGGTAAAAGCTTCAAACATCCTTTTTATAAGTAAATTTAATCACCAGTTATTCCAGGGCCCTTCTTAATTGGGATTCTTCTCTTTTTGCTAATTCTCTAAGAACTTTTTTATTTTTTATTGGTACAGCTTGAGCAGTATCAAATCGTGAAGACTCTTCAATAATTCGGTAAGCTACTGCACTACCTTCTACTCCATGTTCTAAATTCGCGCTCATAGTAGAAGGAATAAGATATTTTGCTCCAGCATGTCTTAACATAGGCATACGTTCTTCAGATATACCTTCTTTTCTAACAATACCTGATTTCCCATCATAAGATTGAACATTTACAAAACTCATCATTGATTTTAATATCGTAAGTTTAAATATTTTGTGTTAGTGTTAAACTAAATCAAATAGAATAATTTAAAAACACCCCTTACACCTCCTATCTATTACTAAACATGGGATCAAAAACAAAGAAAATAAGATCAGCAGGAAAATTCAGCTCTAGCGGAGGAACCAATGTTAGAAAGATCTTTAATACAATAGAAACAGAACAAAGAAAAGTCCAAAAATCTCCTTTTCATCCAACTGGAAAAGCCAAAAGAATTGCTGCAGGAATATGGAGATGCGTTAAAACTGGGAAAGTATTTGCTGGTCCCGCTTATTATTTGGATCAAGATACAAAATAAGATGGGAAAAACTATTCGGGTATGCCCAAAGTGTGGATCTACTAATATAGGTCCTGGTGTTGGAGTTCGTGTTATTTCTGGGGGAATGTGTAATGATTGCGGGCATGGAAGCGTTCAACATGAACCTGTCAATATAGCAACTTTTAGCACTCTTGGATACGCTACTTTTCCTGAAATAAATGAAGAAGATGTAGAAAAGTTTAGAAAATCACTTAAGAAAATTAAGCAATAACTTTAAAAATCCTTAAAATACCTTATTATAATGGCACAATATAAATGTTTTAAATGTGAGAAATCCATTTCCTCAAAGATTTTGGAAAAAAGGTTTGTATGCCCGAATTGTGGATCAAAGATATTCTATAAGCCAAGAACGCAAATTGTAAAGCTTAAAGCGGTGTAAAATGGATCTCGATAAGGCCACCGAGGAAAAGATCGAAGAGATCCAAAATGTTGAAAGAAATCTACAAGCTATTCTAATGCAGAAGCAAACTATTCAAGTTGAGGTAAATGAAGCTTCAAATGCTGTAGAAGAAGTAAAAAAGTCTAAAGAAGAAGTCTATAAAGTGATTGGTAACATCATGTTGCGCTCTTCTCCAGAAGAAATATTAAAAGAGCTCGAAGAAAAAAAGAAATTACTCAATTTACGTCTTGGAGCAATAGAAAAACAAGAGAAAATATTGGAAA
>CAZQLX010000017.1:0-12688 GCA_964594495.1 Candidatus Woesearchaeota archaeon
GTCTAAGTGCAAACCAGATAGCCGCAGCCGCCAGCAGGATAAACTGGATTTACAGCTACAAACTTTCTTTGAAAGAAAGTTTCTAGGAGTTCAAAGAACTCTTAATCATACTGATGACTGTTTTTGTCGATACGACAAGAAATCGACTATATTTACACTCGCCTCCATTATTGAATCATTACCTAAAAATTATATAAGAATACTCAACCTGCATACCTCATACCTTAATATGCAGTTGTCGATTTAAAATAAAAGTCAGAAACTGACTTTTTATCGACGTTAAACATTAAGGCACTCATTAAAGTTAACATTTTGATTAATTTTATAGATGGAGTTGGTTTTTAAATGTTTTGGAGAGTTTACATCGATAAAATTAAATTGGTTATTTGAGAAAGTAGTAAATTTACTTCGGAGGAACTAACTCATCCCAGCCATCGATGAAATCTTGAACTGGAGGAACGGTAACTTTTAAGCCTCTTTTTTCAACATATAATTTTGTAAGAATATAGAAAATAATTCCGAGAGATTTTGCGCTCTTATTGTTTCCTGGAATTATTTGATTAACTCCTTTTGTGAAATTGTTTGTATCACAAATTGATAAAACTGGAATTCTAATCCTATTAGCATCTTGCAAAGCGTTTTTGTCAAGCCAAGGATCACAAATAAAAATAAGTTCTGTTTCGAAAAAGTTTTCTAATTGAGAATTTGTAAGGATTCCAGAAGGATATTTCTTTGTGAATGTTTTTACTCCAATTGTTTCAGCAAATTTCTGAACTGCTTTCCAACCTGCTTCTCTTTTACAAACAACAATGAAATCTTTTGGATCGAATTTCGCAAGATATTCTGCCCCTTCTTTTATTTTATCGTCTAATAATGAAGTATTAAAGACTGCTAATCCGTCTGCTCTTCGTCTGTAAACGTATGGACGCATATCTGGCGTAATAACTCTTGTTCCTAGATGGATAGAAGCTTTAAGATAATCTTCCATTGGAACGAGTGTTTCTTTCTCTTCTTCTTCATCTTTAACTTTTTTCTTTAGTTCCCCAGCTTTTACTTCTTTGATATCCTCAACCGCACTTTCTAATTTTTTTGCTTTTTCAAGAAGTTTAGCTAGTTTTGCTTTTTTATCTTCAGCACTTAATTCTGTTTTTTTAGATTTGTTTTCGTCTACTTTAATATCTGCTTCGCTATCTTTTACGGTTTGATTATGCTCTGATTCTTCTGTTGTTTTTTTAGCTCGTGCCATTGTATTAATGTAAATCTGTATAAACAGTTCACGGGTTTTCAATATCCTATTTCAAGGATTTTGCTTAACGTATTATCTCGTTAAGTCCAGGTTTATTTCAGCTGGTACGTGATAAGTTAATTTAGACAGATGATGAGGGTTTTTAAATGTTTATGGACAGTTTCCAGTATACCTGGGATTTTCAAACCAAAATACACCAAGAACGCTCTGCTCAGATGAAATTATGTCTAGATCACCATCTCCGTCCATATCGATTAATTGGACCTCGTCAAACTTTAAATCGTCTTGGCTGCGAATCATATGCGCATTCCATTCTTGATCTGTTGGATTTGTATCATACTCCATCCAATAAATTTTATGACCGTATTCGTAAGTTGCTACAACTAAGTCTTTATTACCGTCAAGGTTTAAGTCCCCAACAGCAACGGATTTTGAGTATTTTGGAGAAATTGTTCCTGCAGTTGGACCAACTTTGTATTTGGTCCAAGGATTTTTTGCGTTATCTCCTTTTTTAAACCAAGTTATTGCGCTTTTTTTATCACTGTCGGCTATGATTATCTCTTTAACGTCATCACCGTCAAGATCATCATAAATCGCCCATCTTATATCAGTAGTTGGGCCAAAAGTATGCTCAATCCATTCATTATAAACAGTTTCGTCTCCAGGATTTTCAAACCAAGAAGCTCTTTTATTTCTATCAGAGGTTATTGCATCTAGATCTCCGTCGTTATCGATATCTGCAAGAGAAAGACTCATTATCCAGGTCGCAGAAGTTATTTTATGAGCTTTCCAATCGCTAATGGACTTGGGATCTGAAGGGGCTTCAAACCAATATATTGCTGCTTTCCCCGATTTATCGGACTGAGAACCTGCAATTATGTCTATCCCGTTCCTTCCATCAATCTGACCAGCATCCGAAACAATCCAAAATAAGTTAAGATCTGTGGCGGCAGGAATTTTGTCACTTTTCCATTCATCATTTTCATTAGATGGTGCCCAATTAATCCCTAATTTTTTTGGTCTTTGTTGAGAGGTCACCACATCTACGTAACCGTCGTTATCGATATCTGCAAAATGAGCATCTTCAACGCCTTGACAATCAGAACAAATAATTGTTGATGTCCATTCTGCATTTTTTGCATTTTTTTTATTCGCCTGATTTTTTTCAGGATTTTTGTAGATAAATGCTTTCCCATCCCCTTCCCATCCCGTAGTATCATCTAGATCTCCGTCGTTATCGATATCATATAAATCTGTTCCGTCCGCTCCAGCTTGCCCGTTTGATCCATCTTTATGTTTGTCAATATAAATTATATTCCAAGGCGAATTAGGATCTCCAAGTACACATTGTGCAGAAACCGAAGGAAGCTCGTTACTTTCGGGTGTCTCGGTAATAGGGTTTGTAGAAGTAGTGTCGTCTGAAGAGGAGCTTTCATCGTCATCACCTTCATTTTCATCTGATCCGTCATCATTCTGATTGCTGCCATTATCTGTGTTTTCATTAGTATTGCTTGCATCGTTATTGTCATTACCTGCCCCAAATATAGATAAAATTCTCTGCCAGAGGTTTTTCCAGAATCCTCTTTGTAAACATTGTCCATTGCCATCCATATCGATTTCACAAACATTACTTGCACATTCAAAATTATTTAAACATGCAACGGCTTCTTCTTTAGATTCTTTTACATCTCCATCGATATCACAATACTTAGAAGAAGTTATTTTAATTCCCATAGCATAACATTTACTATTATAAGAGCAAAAACCATTATCGCAGCCTTTTACGCAAGCTCCATCGACGCATGAATATCCGGATTCACAATTGATATTCTCATGCTTTATTTTTCCAGTTGAGGTACATATTGCTTCTTTAACTTTTTTCGTACCATCGCATTTATCTATTAATTCGTTACCTTCTGCCACTGCTTTACTAGATATCAACGATGGATTTTCTTCCTCAGCGTCCTCGTCGGTACAGATTAAAGGAATGCACTTTCCACCTTCACATTTATTTCCAACTCCGCAATTTATAGAGGTTGCACCCAAAGTATTATCCGACTTGCAGAAGTATTCTTTTAATGTAGAAGAACTTGAACCAATACACTCATCTTCACCCATTCCGTCAGGGGCAGTTACAACCCCTTTTATTGCTGTATCTTTTCCATCATTTGAATCGGTTTTGTCAGTGTCCAAACATTCATTTGCAACACATCTCGCCCCACCCTGATCTGAAATACAACTAAACCCATTAGGACATGTGACTCTTGTTTCGGTGATTATATTATTTGTGCTGCAAAAAATTTCGGTTATTGAATCGTCATTTACACATGAATCTTGTCGATTTTCGGTAATTGTGCTTACCTGGCCAGATATAAGAATTTGATCACTTATTGTTCTTGTGGACTGATCTTCGTTTAAACTATCCGAATCTTGACATTGTAAGGAACGACACTCTCCTTCTCTGCAAACAAATCCATCTCCACAAAGTCGTGAACCTTCTTTGCCTAGCCCATCTGTTCCACAATAAAATTCTTTAACTGTTTTATCATTTACACAAGTATCAGTAAATTCACCATTGAGAGCCGAAACTGTTCCAATTTTATTTTTATCATCTCCTGTGTCTGTATCTTCACACTGATTTGTTATACACATCCCCTCGGAGCAATGTTGCTCCGCTGGGCAGGTAATAGTTGTATAAATTCCAAATCCGCTAGTCTGACACTGCGCCTCTCTGAGTTGATTATTGAAACAGTAATCTGTGTATTGTTGCCCGCTTATATCTGTAACAGTTGTTCTTTGCCCTCTTTCATTATTATTCTTATCCGAATCGCTACAGGTTTGTGCAGGTTGAGAAAGACACTCCCCGTTAGAGCAGCTTTGATCAGCAGCGCATGCCGTCACCGCACCCCACTCTAAACATCCTGCAGTGTTCATCGCGCATGCCCTATATCCGGTCGACGAACATTCTTTTGCTCCATTTGTGCTACAAGTTGATGTGCAAGTTGTGGGACATTGTTGAAACTCACAATTATTATTTGGATCGCGAGATACTGATGATCCATCCGGACAAATCATTGCATCTGTAACGCAAACCATTCCGCAAGACTGAGTTTCAGAAGGTTTTCCTGAAGTTACCCCACAACTATTTGAATCTGCACAGGTTCTGGATTGTTGTCCACTACTGCAAATAGACCATTCGGTGCAAACCCAGTTTGGAATACATTGCGTCTGCCCCGAAACAAAAGTTGATCTCTGAACTTTGAAATCTCTTATTGCGAACCTATTTGTAGTGGTCGATTCTTGATTTAATCTTATATATCTACCTGAGAAAGTATCAAATGTTTTTAGATGGCTTCTTTTATCTTCTGTGATATCTAATGAGCCCACATCTGTCCAAGTAATAGCGTCATCAGAAACTTGAATATTTATCTTCATTACGCCCGTGTTGAAGAGTGTGATGTTGATTGCATTCATACATTTTTTGTTTCCTAGATCGAAATAAATCCAGTTAGGGAGATTTTTTCCTAGAGTACTACTCCAAAAAGTATTTGTCGATGAATCAATTGCATAAGAAGTGTTTTCCTGTATCCTATTGACACTACTCGAGATAGCACTTTGTGGATTAGCTAAAACGTAAGATCCTTCGCATGATCCTCCATCAACTACATTACCTGTAATTAAGGAATTAGGAAAAGCAAATGCAGAAACGAGTCCGAGAGATAGAATTATGAAAATTATTGAAGTAAAAATAAAATATTGCTTGTATATCATTATCCCCTCTTTCTGACGGAAGAGGGAAAGAAATACAATATATAAATCTTTTTACATCAGATTTTTAATTTCTATTAATCTTTGTAATTTGGCTTCACGCCATTTTGTGGTAATGCCGCATTTAATGTAATCTGCTTGAAATCCAAATGCATAATCCGCTAATGAATTATCTAAAGTCTCTCCAGATCTATGTGAAAGAATCGTTTTTATTTTGTTTTTCTTACAAATATCAAAAATTTTCTTTAACTCTAAAAGAGAACCATTTTGATTTGGTTTGATTATCATTGCGTTAATTGATTTTCTTTTTATGGCTTTATTTAATCTGCCAATTTGAGTTGCGGTTAAATCGTCTCCCACAACTAGAACTGAGGTTCTAGGACTCCTATAACTTTGATTCCTATAACTTGATTTTAATATTTTACTAAATCCTCTAAAGTTTTCTTGTTCTAGGGGATCTTCGATGTAAAAAAGATTAAATTTTTTAATGAAGTTAATAATATAGGTCATGTGCTGCTCACTAGTGAGCCAAATATGATGATATTTGTATAAATTATGTTTGTAAAAAGTTGAGGCGGCGACATCAACACCAATATTGACTCGATCTTTGAAAGTGCTTAGTAGTGAAATTATGTTCTTTTCATCTAACGAGGTTTGCAATGCCCCTTCATCATTTGTTTTTGTAAGATTTATAGAAACTAATTTTTTTATTTTATCATAGACGTTTTGCATTATTTTTACATTTTCTTTTATATTTTGTCCTTTTGGTATTAAAAGAAATTCTTGAAAGACTGTGTGATTTCTATTATGAGAATGTAAACCTCCCCCGATAACGTTTCCAAGAGGAATTGGGACTTCTTTTGCTTTTGGATTAATAATTTGCCATAACTGCTTGTGTTGGGATTTAGCAAGTGCTTTTAAGATTGCTGATTCAATGGCAAACAATGCATTCGCACCAAATTGTTTTACATCTCTAAAACCCGTTTTCTTTTTTATTAAACTCTCAATTTTAATTAAATCTTCAAAATTATTTATTTCTAATCCTTTAATTTCTTTAAAATGATTTATGAAATTAATATTCCAATCTAAACCTGTATGATACGTTAATGATTCGTATTTTCCTGTTGATTTTCCTGATGGTGAGGAAGCTTTACATCCGTTAACAGAAACTTCTATCGTCTCTTGTGATCGAGAATCTTTTATTTTATGAGCGTGCACCTCTTTAATGATCATATTAATAAGAATAGAAATGGGTTTAAAAAATTATTGAATCTTAATTATCAAAAATAAATTTAATTAAGTTTGCTTAGAATCTTTGGGCTACCTGAACTTTTCCACTAGTCCAATATGCATCATATGTTTTCGTGTATGCTCTCTTTAACCCATACACTGGGAAGGAATATTGTGTTACTGGTCCAGGAATATCCTTATTTTCAAAAACTTCTCGTAGATTAGATTGCGAAGGTAAAATAATATATGAGCCATATATATCGTAAAGTTTGTTGAAACTTACTTCTCCACTTCCATCTCTAATTATAGTAAATGATAAACTTCTTCCATAAGGGTTTTTATAGATTTTATTAATTACTAAAGATATTGGTCCGATATTACATATATCTCCTTCTACTTTATCCATACACACGTCTTGATTAGTTACCATATTTTTAATTGATGTTCTATTTATGCCATCAGTTTCGGTTATACTGGCGGATAACAAATAAGAAACTTTTTCTGTTGAAGAGGCATAGGAAACAACAAACCATTTATGATAACTAGTGCTATGTACCGTCTGGTTATAATCCAGCCTATTATCTGAAGAAGTTGATAATCTTTCATCTCTATCCCGCCCTACAGCTATAAATTCGGCATCATCAGCAAGATAATTTCCGCCCCATAAAACATTAAATCTAGCTTGACCATCTTTTATATTAGCAGTTACCCCAACACTATTGTCACCATCATTATTAATTACAATAGATGTTTTTGCAGTTGAAGGGTAAATAATTGCGTTACCTGTAACGCCATTTCCGACAACGACAAAAACTAAAACAATAGCGACGAGAACAACAGCAGCAACAATAGAAAGTGTCAACTCATTCCCCTTTTTCATGCAGATATATATATATATAGTTCCTTTAAATACTTTACTCTTCGCCCGCTGTTGTTTCAATTTCTGCAGATTCAGTTTCTTCCTCTGTGGCGAAACCTAACGTTTCAGCGTCTTCGATTATTTCTTTCTCGACTTCTTTTTCTTTTTCAATTAGTTCTTCATCCGAGACTTTTTCTTCTTTTACAACAAGAAGCTTTTCCTTTCTCTTTTGAGGAGTAGGTCTCTTGACTGAAATTGGAAGAACTCCTTTATCAAATTCATGTTCTGCAATCTTTAAAGCGTCATATCTAAGATTTTTTAATTCATCATCTGTAATTTTAATTAATAGTGGAGCATCCATTGCTATTTGTAAGGCGCGCGCTCCGATTATTCTAGCAATTTCATACTTTGTAAATTGTTCTTTTGTTTCTTGTTTCATTTTTTAATAACTTATAAAAACTTTTTAAGTTTTTCGTTTAGATCGTCAGCTTTTTTAATGATGAGTTTCATCATTTGATCGATTTCTTCTTGAGAGAATGTTGCCTCTCCTTTCTTCTGACACGAATTTATAACGTATTCTCCATTAAACTTAGAAATCCCAAAGTTTACTTTAGTATCGCAAGCTTCTTCTTCTTCACGAGTTGGATCAAGTAAGATGCTCTCTCCAAGTTTATAAAAGCTTATTGATATGGGTGCAGTTTCTTTAGAAAGCGGAAGTTTTTTATCTGATTTCTTTTCATAGTCTATTTTTCCATCTTTATCTAGGTTTGGAACTACAGCTTCTTTAAGAGCTGCAATTGCAGCGAGACCTGCTGCATCAATAACGTTTCCGTCATCGTTAATTGGATAGATATCGATGAACACAGTCCATACTTTCTCTCCTTCTTTTATAACTAGTTTAGAAAGATCTATCATGCCTGATTCTCTTACTGCTCGATCGATTAAACGTGGTAATTCAATTGCATCGAATTGTGGAGGACCCGATTCAAATCTTGGAGAAGCTAAAGGTAAAAGATCAGCAGATACCATTAAGTTTCCTTTATCGGGAGAATCTGGATAAGGCTCTCCGAGTCCAAGTTTAACACCTACAAGAACTTCTGTTTTTCCTAACTTTACTCTAGCACTCCCCTCCGCTTTATTTGAAACATCATTAGAAATATCAAACTTCCTGAAATCTAACAAGCCACGTCCATCGAATCTTTTATTCTCTAGAAACATTTTTTTCAATGTATTTTTTGTTAAATTTGAAACATCCATTGCGCTCATTTTGCATCCTCCGTTTCTATGGAAACAACTTCTTTTAGAGCCTTCTTTTGAACTTCATAAATTTCATTACATGCTTTTGTTGCTAAAACTAGAGCTTCTTTAATAAGAGAAGGTTGGATTTTGCCATCTAACTGTAATAAAGTGAATTGATCTGAATTAGCAACTTTTGCTACTGCGAAATCTGTTGCTCCTTCTCCTTCTGAAAAATCTTCTTCTTCTTTTGTTAAATCAACCACGAGTTCTTTATCTTGCTTTCCTACAGCAACAGAGCAAATAAGATCTTTCATAGGAATTCCTGCATGAGCTAAAGCAAGAGAGGCAGCATTAATACCTGCGGTTCTTGTACCTGCATCAGCCTGAATAATGTAAACTTGAACATCGATAACTGTGTTGGGAAATTCTTTCAAATCTAATACTGGTTCGAGAGCCCATTGAGTAACTTTAGAAATTTCTTGAGCTCTTCTATTTGGGCCTGGTTTTTTTCTTTCAGAAACGGAGAATGAAAGTAAATCATAATTACATCTTAAAATTCCGGTTGATGGATCTTGCATATGCTGCGGATGTAACTGTCTTGGACCATAAACAGCTGCAATTGCAACTGTATTTCCGAATGCAAACATAGCTGAACCGTCTGCGTTTGGAATTACTCCTACTTTTGCAATCATTTTTCTTGGTTCATTATTCTTTCTCCCGTCTGAGCGTTTAAATTCTTTTGCCATTATTGTTTTTCAAACCATTCCTCCATTCTCTCTGTTAAACCATTAATATGCACTTTTTCAACAATGAATTCAATTGCTTTCCGAGCTTTAATTTGGGCGTCAATAGAATCACCTTGGATCCAAACCCATCCATTTTGTCCAACCGTGATATTGCATCCCGTTTTTTCTTTAATAAGATTTACCATACTGCCTTCACGACCTATAATTCGAGGAACACGAGAAGGAATAACTCTGAATATAAATCCGCCTTCTAATTTCCCAAGACCTTTTCCCTTCAGAGTTAAATCAATTCCTTTTGCTTTAACACTCCATATTTTAGCAGCAACCACATCTCCTATTGAAAGGTATTGGTCCATTTCATCTCTGTTAATAAATCTTGGAGACTCATCAATTGGGAGAAATGCAGAAGACGCAGAATCTATATCTAAAAGCCATCCATAAAATGTAATATCTACAACTCTACCGATTACAACGTTACCTCTTCGTGGAATAAATGCTCCAAAAATAGTAATTACTCTTACAACTCTTCCAACAATTTCTGCTAATCCAAAACGAGAAGCAACTATATTTTCACCTTCTCTGCGCGTGCCTTCTCCTGGAAGAAAATCTTCTCCAGAGGTGATTACTTCCCCAGGAACGACTACTTTTCTTTTAACATCTACAGAAAGGTTAGAACTATTTTGATCTTCACTTGAATCAATGGCTTCGTGTGCCTCGTTAATCTTATTTCTCATTGTAATTGTAATATGTTATCAAACAGAAGATAATTGTAATTTTCTACTGTCTGTATTTCCTTATTCAGAATAGTTAAAAAATAGAGCTTTAAAAGCTTTTCTCTCCACTCTTGTAACCTTTTATTAGTAATAACATTAGATAAGTTTAAATAGAGGGCTTTAGTGGCTATTTTATGAATTTAAGAAAAATGGTAAGTATAGGAATTGCATTGGCAAGTTTAGTCTATACTAGTGGATGTGCTACTCTAAGATCCGGAGAAAGAATTGATCCGGAAGGACAAAAGATATATGAAAATGTCGAGGAAGAAAGACAAATGTGGGAAACAATTCACGGGAAAGATTATAATCCCAAAATTGAAGATCCGACAGGAAAACCGCGAGGATATCGATTACCCTAATTCTTAAAAGAATTCACCAACCGCGAGGAGTATAAGTTACTGAAAGTGTTCCTGAATCCGGGATGCGGAATTTAGGAAGTCTAAATCCATGGACTTCAATAGGCAAATCTAAATGGGCATTAACAAGTAAACGGCCCCGTACTCCCCTGTACTCAGCATGGCTTGTAAATAAATGAATTGATTGTTGTAACGCTGGGGGGATAGAGCCCTCCATTTGATTTGGAATACCCATTATCTCATCAATTCTATCTGATTCTGTTGAAGGAATCGTAGAAGGAATTATAGCGGTGTAAATATGTTCAACATCTACGTCAAATTGACATTGCTCGGTATTAAACTTACATTGCTGAAAATTTCCGGGAGGATAACAGCTCAGAGAACCTCCGAGATAAGCATTAGCATCAAACGAGATACAGCTTGATTTCCCGTTTAGATTTCCTAAATCGCACTCTTCTCCGGAATCAATAATGCCATTGCCGCAGTTATTAACTGCGAATAGGTCACAATATTCACAACTTTTTATATAATCGTAACACAGAGGCGCTCCAGACGTACATGTCGCGCTTTGCAACTTTGTAGAATCGTGCCCCGAAGCACACCCCTTCCCGTTATTAAATGGTCCATTAACGCTATTACAATTTCCAGTCATTTTATCGCAAAACACTCCTGGGGAAGCTTCATATATACAATTGTCTTCCTTTATTACAAAATCTTTTACCGTCGTATCACAAATATATGGGGCTCCATTCAATGAAGAAGGACAAGAATCAAGTTGAATATTATTTTCTGAACAACAATTGTCTATTGGTGTTGCTCCATTAATATTAGAGTAATCTGAATAACCTTGAGCATTATATGCTCTTACTCGATAAAAATAGTTTACTCCAGTAGTTAAACCAGAATCAATAAAAGTAATAACATTTGTTCCTACAGTTGCTATTTCTGTCCATGGTCCAACTCCTGAAAGAGCTCTTTCTATTTTGAATCCTTGTTCGTTATTACTTCTGTCAGCCCAATCCAACTTAAGTTTTGTAGATGAATAAGCAATCACACTTAAAGGAAATGGAGAGGTTATTTCGCTAATATATAGTTTAAAAGATGTTGTGGATGTAACGGATCCTACTGCTCCTCTGACTGTTACTGTGTATTCTCCTTGTGTAGCAGTAGCTGCAGGTTTTAAAGTCAAAATTGTTTGGCAGGTTGAGACACATGAGCTAGGAGTAAAAGACGGAGAACTAACTTGAGATAGAGATGGAGAAATTGATTGGACTGAGAATGATACGGGCTGCCCAGAAGTACCTAGAACATAAATCATATTTGTTACCGTACTGCCCGGGGAAGTTTCAATTCGACCAGCATTTTCTAAAGAGAAATCTGCATTTGTTGTTGCACTAGCAACATTTGAAGGTTGAGAACTTCCTTGAGAATTAAAAGCAATTACTCGATAATAGTATTTCACTCCTGCTTCTCTACTATTATCTGTAAACGTATAAATATTTGCTCCAACTGTACCTGCTGAAACCCAAGAACCAGATGATCCGAGAGCACGCTCTATTCTAAATCCACTTTCTACAGTTGATGTGCTCGCCCAAGTTAATTTAATTTGGGTGCTTGAAAGAGTTAACGCGGTCAATGAGACTGGAGCCTTCGGAGTAAATGGTGCGTTGTTATCTACAAGTGTTAAAGTTCGCTCATTGGTACTACACCCCCCTATTCGATTATATACTCCTAAAATTGATGAGCCACTTGATTTATTCCCGATCCAAACAGGTTCATATTGGTCCGTTTGACCAGCATTTTTCGGCTTAGTACAATAAATTTCTAGCCGATTAGGGGAGCTTAAAAAAGCGACGGACCATCCGTAATTTTCTGTTATTCCTCGGAGAGATTTTCCACCAATTCTTTTACCGTTTTCCAGGGTATACCACTTACTTGCTGTTAACTGATTAAAAGTTCCTCCCCAAATGGAATTCGTGCTCGCATTACAACCGCCACATTTTGAGGAATCCGATAATAAATCCCTAAAAAATATATCTCCTGGAAGTTTTTCTTCTTCAGTCTGTATCCTAATTTGGGTAGGATCCGCTGCAGAACCTATTGATATTGCTAAACAGATTATTATCAAAACAAACATAAAAATAAAAATCTTTTTTCTATTTATCATTATACACACCTCCCATTTGAACATTTGTTGTTACATCTATACAAATCTACCGTTATGTTGCCTGCATCGCATCCGTACTCAATCAAAACTTTATGTGCTGGATCTTCTGGAGTGCAAAAATCATAAATGTATGAATTATCTGATAATTTAACTTTACTATATACTTTATAAGAATTTTGTTGATTTCCTAAAGTATTATCTCCATCCCACTTGCATGAAATTTTCCATATGCATGCACCGTTTAAACATCCTTCATCACAAGTAGTCACAGTTTTCTTATATGAATCTATTCCTGTTGAAGATT
>CAZQLX010000017.1:12698-18938 GCA_964594495.1 Candidatus Woesearchaeota archaeon
CATGTAATTTATTTCCAACACAATAATCTGACCTTACTATCCATCCAGTTGTACCTTGATAACTAACATTTCCTGGAGCAAAGGGATTTATTCCATTGTCTGCATCTTCACAAGTTGCTGTATCGGCAATTACACTTGTTGAGATTACGTTTCCAGTTAGATTGTTATTGAAAGAAAAAAGAAATACCAATAATAAAATGATTATGAGAATAGAAATAATTGAAAATATTAGAGCGATTCTATTTCTCTTTTGACCCATGCGAGATCAATGAGAGGAGATTATATAAATCTATTTGGGAACGATTTTACTTCTTTTCAACAATTTCTTCTGAGCGAACAGCACCATGAGTTATAGAATTCAATTTATCGTAGAAATCGAGCTGCATTCCTGCAGGAATGTTTATTACAGCTTGTAAATCTCCGTTTGAAAGCCAATCCTCACTTTCTTTATAGTCTTTCAAGAGACCATAAACTTGACCAGTAAACCGAGCAGGAATTATTAACTTTATTTTCTTGGTTTCTATTCTTATTGGAATTACATTTTTGAGCCTTTCAACAATGGAAGATACTTGTTGCTCTGCAGGTTTATTGTCTATATTAACATGCGCTTCATCTATTGCTCTTTTTATTCTCTCTTCAGTATATGGACGACCGTTTTGATCTACCGCGTTACGAATAATGAGAGAGATTACTTGTTTTATTCTATTTTCTCTTTCTTCATCTCTAAATTCTTGAGTTTTTTGAACCTCTCCTTTTTGAATAATTTGAGTTGCAATTTGGTGAATGTCTGAAGTTCCAAAAGCCTCTATGAGATCTTTTTGGGGGACAACTTGTCCTTTCTTTAAATCTGAATATATTGCATTAGAATCTAAAGCAGAAAGAATATCTCCTTTGCCTGCTTTTATTTTTAGCGCTTCGTCTAAATCAACATGAATTTCAAAGTGTTTGCCTTTGACTTTAATGCGAGCAGTAACTTTAGCCATAATTGGAAAAAATATAGAGATTATTTAAAGATTTGTGTAGAGTTATTTACCCATTAGGAGATTTATACTTTCTAGCAATTTGTCTTAATAGCTGATAAGACACACAACCATCTGGATCTGCTTGTCTAAACCCTTCGGCTGCCCTACTCCAATCTTCACTAAACGAGGTTCTATTTTGTCTTAGATAATGTTGATCTGCTTTACCAGGATGGTAAAGTGCTGAACGGATAAGCCTTCTCATATAATTAAATAAAAAACAATATATATTAAACTTTCTGAGTAAAATCAGATCTGCATAAAGCTTAAATAGGTTATATACTAGAAATCTTTCAGAGGTTTTCTCAATATGGATATACCAACAGAAATGCAACATCAGGCAATGGGATACGACAGAGCTGCGACTATGTTTTCCCCAGATGGACATCTTTTGCAAGTAGAATACGCAGAGAAAACAGTAAGATTAGGAAGTTCGTCTATTGGACTTGTGTGTAAAGACGGGGTGGTTATTATTGCTGATAGAAGAATAAGAGATAAATTAATAGCTCCAGAATCAGCAAACAAAATCTTTGAGATTGATGATCACATTGTAGCAACTGCTGCAGGCATTTCTTCTGATGCTAGAATGTTAGTGGACCAAGCTCAACTTTTGGCTCAACAAAATAGAATTACATACGATTCTCCTATAGAGCCTTTATCAGTCATTAGAATGATTGCTGATAAAAAACAGATGTTTACACAGTATGGGGGAGCAAGACCTTTTGGTGTTGCAATTCTTGTTGGGGGAGTAAACAAAGGGAAAGCCCATTTGTACACAAGTGATGTTACTGGAAACTTCTTCTCATATAAGGCAAATGCAATAGGGGAGAACGATGAAAAGATTAAAGAAATTCTAAGAAAAGAATTCAGAGAAGACATGACAATAGAAGAGGGAATAAAGTTTTGCTTAAAGATATTTAAAGAAATTTTAGGAAAAAATTTTGAGTTAGACAGATTTGATCTCGGGTATGTAAAAACGGCAGAAGAAAAGCTAAAAAGATTACACGGTGATGATTTGAAGAAGTATGTTAAATAATTACTTCCCTTCTTTAAGTCTTTTAAAAAATAATCGTAATCTATATAACTTTAAGTTTTCTAAGTTTAAAACTATAAATCCAATAGGATGCCTTAATATTCCATATATATTGGCATAAGTTTCATGAATAATAAGATTAATTAAATTCTCTTTCGATCGTTTGATTTTATCTTTTTTACTAAGACTGTCCCAGTAAACAAAATGACCAATCTCATGTGCGAGAACAAATTTCTTTGCTAATTTATTCAAATCTTTTCTTACTTTTATTACTCGTGTATCGGTATCAGCAGTGCCAAAATAAGGAAAAAGATCTTTTTTAGAGACGAATTGAATTTTTACTTTTTTCATTTACAAGATAAAATTGTTTAAGGTAATTTGAACAATTTTCTGAAGATTATGCTACCAACTATACTCGCGCCTATGTAAATCCAAACCCAAACTGGAAAGATAAACAATTTGCCCCCGACCGAGGTAGATGAAAGAATATTATTCATAAATGCGAAGATTAACAAAAGTGGGACTAGCGTAATTAAAGTGGGTTTAAATGAATGTTTTAAAGTGTCCATCGTATGAGTCATCATTTCTTTTTGAAGCTCCATCATTTTAGTTGGATTATCTTTATGATCCTTCATTTCCTGTTGTATTGCTTTTTGACGAGCTTTAATCTCTCTCATTTTTTCTTTATCAAGAACGAAATGCTGCACTAAAGAAACAAAGAACGAAACTAAGAGTCCCATCACGAGAATACTTATGTGTGGATGCTGTTGAATTAATTCTACAACCATTTTTTAATTATGAAAAGATGATATTTAAATTGATCTATTTAATGAAGATCAATTTAAATTATAAGCGCTAAAAGACGTATAAATTTTATTAGGAAATTATTATCTTATCACTATATACTTATTCATGTCTAGGATTAAAGAAGAAAATGATGGCTCAAGTCATCATTTTCTTTAAGGCAGGATGCATATCAAGAGCGTGCTGTTGAGCAATGTTTTGATATAATTGATACGTAATCATGACTGCTAGAAGAATTGCTGTTCCGGAAGTGAGAGCTCCAAGAAGATCTGCAATTGCTGCTAATGCTCCAATTGCTAAACCGCCCATAATTGTTAAGGGCATAATATATCTCTTCAAGATTGATTCAAGAACACGGGGATCTTTTCTAAATCCTGGAATCTGCAATCCCGAAGATAAAATATTCTTTGCTTGTGAAGATTCGTCCATTCCAGCAGTTTTTACCCAAAATACGGCAAATAATGCTGAGAATAACATATAAAATAGAAGATGCGTGAGGCCTTGCCACAGCTGATCTGTTTGAAAGCTACCCCTAATTCCGGAATCAACTAGATTAGAGTTTCCAAGCCAATAAGCAAGTCCAGAAGTTGGTTGCCCGTTCGAGAAAGTTCCTAAGAAAGAAAGTTTAGCTGCAATATTTGCTCCGCCCTCGCATAAAGTTGCAGGATCATTATCCAAACATGGTAACGCCTTATTATGAATAATTCCACCGAATAGTTGAACGTTGGCAACGAGAGCTGCTACAAGAATAACGGGTATAACGGAAGCATAAAAGAAAGCAAGAGGCCACTTGATTCCGTATCCACGTAATCTTTCGTAACTGAGAGGTACTTCGACTTTAAGATTTTGTGCCCAAACTACTAACAAAAAGATAACTGCCGTCATTATAATTGCTGCAACTGCTGCTAGTGCTTCAGTTGGTGCTGGATTAATAAATGATTGAATAATAATCAGAATCTTACCTGCGCAGGGTACACCAGAAGAAAATCCAGCAAGACAATTATCTCCGGCCGGGCCAATAAATTGGAACAATCCTGCAAATAGTCTCCATGCTACCCCGGCTACGATAAAGATAGATACTCCTGAACCAAAGCCCCATTTCTGGGTAACTTCGTCCATAAACATTATTGCTATGCCTCCTAAAATAAGTTGAAATATGACAATCCCGGTAAACCCTGGAGCAGCTTGAAGACCGCCCATTAAGACGTATACTACTGCTTCGAATAAAATAAAGAATACAACTCCTAACTTCTGCAGGCCTTGAAAATATTTCCTTCCTTCCGGAGATTTTGTATCGATTTTTAATATTCCGGATCCGACAAGAAGTTGAAGAATGATAGAGGCCATAACAATAGGACCGATTCCAAGAGAAATTATCGAACCAAAATCTGTTCCTAGGATGATAGCAAGGTACTCAAATCTATCAAGAGAGTTTTTCGCTAAGCCGAAGAGGGGAATATTCGCTAAAATAAAAAAGGCACCGAGAACTATAAGTGTCCATTTGAGTTTAGTGTTAAAACTAAGCCTCTTTTCAATAGGTTTTTTTACCTCTGGAAGGTTATAGAGTATTGCTCTTAAGTCCATTTTACTTTTCTGCCGCTTGAGGAAGAATTATTTCTCCTCCCGCTTTTTTAACTTTATCAATTGCAGATTTCGATGCTGAGAGTGCCTTAATTGTTAGTTTGGATGAAATATTTCCTTCTCCTAAGATTTTATATGACGAAAGATTTAATTCATAATGAGATTTTTTATCTTGTGCTTTTCCTTGCTTAATAAACGAAGATAAATTTAATTGAATATCTTTAAGATTTATTTCAGGACTTCTAATTCTTGCTTGGCCTCTTCGTAAAGTTTTTGACTTACCAAAATAATCATTCCCGTACAAATTAAGGATGAGGGTCTTTTTCTGATCCCCTCTTTTACCTGTTCCGGCCATTCCAAACCCACCTCTATGTCCAGATCCACGGGCTTTTTTCTTAAATCCTCGTGCATGAGTATGAGATCCTCTATATCGAGAGGCTTTTCTTCTGCGATGTATTCTCATTTTTTCCTCCTTGAAGATTTTAGTTTGGATGATTTTCTTAAAGAAACTTTTGGAGTTATTAATTCTTCTTCATCGAAATCTGCAATCTCTTTTTCTGTTGCTAATTGTATGAATGAATCTAATTTATAACATTTTTCACATTCTTGAGGTGGGGCGAGAGAATATTCAACATGCCCGCACTCACATTCCCAAGCCATATCTTTCATTATAACATCCTCCTAACTAACTCGTTAATTTTTTGCTTATTGTCTCCTAGGACGCCTTTTTTAATAGGAAAATGAATTTTGGAATCTATTCCGCCTATGGGGGGATGAAGTCCAAAAAATGGTTTCAGTCCTAAAGAAGAAAGAGGTTTTTTGTCTAATTGTGAAATAATTGAATCTGCATCTATTTTTGCATTTTTCTTTATACTTTTACCTCTCTTTTTTATCAAAAGCGAAAGTGTTTCAGTGTTTATATCGCCATATGCCACATAATCTCTGATTTTTTTAAGTAATTTTATATTCGGAGGAGTCGGATTAATTAAAACAGCTGTATATTTTTTTCTCAATCTTAATCGTGAAAGAGATTCCTCTATATTGTGAGGCACTTCAACTAACCCAGATATTCTTATCACGATTATCATTTAAGCATCTCCATATTTGTTTTTATGAGTGCATCGATACATGCTTTTGCAAGATTAAAAGTTGTTCGTGTCTGACCTTTTGTTACTGCATATACGTCTTTTATTCCGGCTAACCTTAATATTTTCTTACCTTCGTCGCCGATAACCAGACCTGTACCTCTCGGAGCTGGAAGTAATTTGATTCTAACACTCCCACATTTTCCCTCCACCTTAAAAGGAACTGTATGGGGATCAGATTTATCTTCTTCATTGGATTCGAATCCGCGAGTGACTTTTATTACGTTAATTTTTGCTTGCCTCAATGCTTTTTCTCTTGCAGGAAGTGTTTCTTTTGCTTTTCCATATCCAATACCCACATGGCCTTTTTTATCTCCGACCACAGCCATACAGGCAAAGGTCACTACATTTCCTTCCATTGTTTTTTTCTGTGTTTGTCTCCAAGCTCTTCTTTTTCCTCCTCCAAATTTTCCTTTTGCTTGCCCAATGAGTAATAAATCATGTTGAAGTTGAAGTAAAGACTCTACTATTTCTGGCTCCAAAATTTTCTTATGATTTTTGAGAATATTGTCTATATCTTTCTCTTTTCCTTCTCTGACTAATTTTCCTAACTTGGTCTTTGGGGCCCAAGAAGCAATTCTATTTTTGAGTGCTTCTTCTTCTTGAACTTTTGCTCTTTCTTCTCTTGTTAGTTGTTTTTTAAATTCTGGGATAACAT
>CAZQLX010000018.1:0-17904 GCA_964594495.1 Candidatus Woesearchaeota archaeon
CTCCTCTTTTACTAAAAATTACTCTAAATATGATGCCGCAGACTTCACTCTTGCCGCCCAATCGGAGTATGGTCCTCTTTCAAATGAGGAAAAATTTGCTATCCTTTACGAATCATATTTTAGACCTGATGTACTTATGATTGGAAAAGGGACAAAATTCGAGAAAACATCTCTAGAAGGAACAGAAGAATTCAGATCGGAATTCATTACATTTATGAATGGCACAAAAGAAGCAAAAATAGAGAAAGGAGACGTTAAACTGGCAAAATAGCCTGATATATATCTTATATATATGTCGCAAGAAAAAGATTTATAAATCCAATATATATTTAATATATATGCATAAAAGAGGGGAAAAAGAAGGAATTATAGAAATAAAATTCCACGGTTCTGAAATTCTTGAAAGAAATGTAACTAAATTTGGCACGGGAGCTCATGTCATCATCCCTGCAGAACATTTAGGCAAAAAAATAAAGATCATTGTTGAAAGTGAGGTTAAAAATGAAAAATAAAAATGTAATTATAATCTTGTTACTTAGTTTAACTTTAGTTTCCCTAGTCATTTTGTTAAATATTACAAATGTCTCTGCGGTTACCAATATTTCTTCTTGTGGTACTTTAAATACAGCTCATGAAATATATACATTAAATGTTAGCTTAACAGCGACCGACACTTGCTTAAATATAACTGCAAACAATATAACAATAGACGGTTTAGATCTTTATAACATAACAAGTAACAATAGTGTTGGAACAGGAATCAATGCAAGTGTGGCAGGCGGTGCCGGATTAAACATTACTGTTCAAAATATAAAAATTTTAAACTATACTTCAAGTATTTATTCGGTTGGGCAAAATGGTGCGGGGGGAGATAGTAATGGAGCTGCAGGAGGATCCGTTATTTTAATTAACTCAACTACAACACAAATTGATAACTTTGGTGGTGGAGGTGTACAATCTGGGGGAAACTGCAAATCTGGAGGTGTAGGCGGTATGAGTATTATTGTGAACTCCAACTTGACAACGGTAAACTCGTACGGCGGACCACATGCTGGAGGTTCTTGTAATCCTACCGCAGTTGTAGGCGGGAATGTTTACGTTAATAATTCAAATATTACAACTATCAATGCATATACAGGTAGTGGCGATCATGGACCGTCGACAGCTGCGACAGTATTAATATTTAATTCAAATGTTGGGGCTATAAATAACTATGGAAATGGTGGATGCGCAGGATGCAACCCAGGAGTAGGGGGAACAGTTACGGCAACAAATTCTACATTAGGCATTATTACTGCTAGCGCTGGAGGCGTTTCCTGCTGTGGCCATACAAGAAGTGGCGGGATTATAACAATTACAAATTCAAATGTAACCAGTATTATAAATAAAGTTGGTGGGGGAGGGAGTATTACGATCCTCGGAGAGAAAATAAATATAACACGTCTCTATATCGATATGAATTATAGCCTTGGAGGAAATGGTGAGAAAGGTACCTTAATTATAAATTATTCTGATTCTTTAGATGATCGCGAAACAAGTTATAGCAGCATTATTTTCCTACGCGTTATTAATAAAAGTTCTGGAGAGATAAGATGGTTAAACTCATTAAATGGCTGGGAATTTAATGGTAGATTATATAGTAATCTCACCATACAAAACAATAGTGCTTATATTGACTCAAGTAATTCTGCCTTAAACTCAAGTGCAAACGTAACGTTATTTAACCTCCCAACATCACTTAACAATCCAGCAATAGTAAGAAATAGTATCGCTCGTTGTATAACAAGTTCAAATCCAAAATGTAGCAATTTCACATCATTAAATGCTGGTACAGTAACATTCAATGTTTCTTCCTGGAGTAATTATTCTATTGAAGAAGACGATTTAACTTCTCCAAATATCCAATTTACCTCTCCAACAGAGACAAATGGGTCTTATCTCGTAAGAAGCAATATTGTAATTAATATCACCTCTAGCGACACCAACTTGCTAAACATTTCCATAAAATTATTTAACAGCACACATAACCAAATAAACTTTAGTAACTCAACATCTTCTCCTCTCTTTGCCAATTATACGGGACTATCAGACGGAACTTATCATTTTAATGCTACAGCCTTTGATACTTTTGACAATCAAAACACAACTGAACGTAGAACAGTAATAATAGATACAACGCCTCCGAACGTGACCATTGTCTCGCCAACAGCAACAACATATACAACCGATACAATCGCCATAAATCTAACATTAAGTGAATCTGGAAATTGTTTGTACACAATTAATTCTGGAGCGACTAATATTACTTTAACAAACAATAGTGCAAGAACTTCATTTAGTGGCACTAGTGCAAGTTTGAGTAACGCTGCTTACTTATTAATTGCATACTGTAATGATACGGCAGGAAACACAAATTACACTCAGAATGTTTCCTTTACAATTAGTGTTAGTTCTGAAGATGGCGGCGGGGGAGGATCAGGAAGCGGCAGTGGATCAGGCGGAGGGGGTGGAACACCCCCACAATGTATTCCTGAATACAGCTGCAGTTCCTGGTCTCAATGCACAAATGGTTTAAGAGAACGCAGTTGTGTAGATACAAAATGCAGCACAGGAACAAGAACAGAAACATCTTCCTGTGAACTTGAATTATGTGAATCAGACTGGCAATGTACCTCCTGGTCTCAATGTACAAATGGAATCTCAACTCGTCAATGCAGTGATATAAACAATTGCAATAATGACGATTCTCCCATCGAAGAGACTACTTGTGGCATTCCAACAAAAGAAAATATAATAACGGATCAAAAAGAAGGGTGTACTCCAAACGTTCAATGCAAAAACTGGGGAACATGTAGTTATGACGGAACAGTGGAGGAGGTATTAGAAAACAATATTCAACTGACTGGATCAAAAAAGAGAATATGCAATGATCTTAATTTATGTATTCCTAACTACGAAGAATCATCCTCCTGTACTTCAAACATACAACTAAAATTCGAACAAAAAGAAGTATGCGGAGAAACTAATTTAATCGCAACAAATATTGAAACTTCAAATCCAGCAAGTACAATTAATCTAGAATCCTGGAGCAAAAACAAATTAGATGTAAACTTCATCCAAAACTCTACTGTGTACTGTTCAACATGCTATAACGGTATCCTAGATGGTGCAGAGCTAGGTGTAGATTGCGGTGGAGATTGTAAAATATGTAAATTAGACAAAAACAGACTTCCAGTTTACATAATTTGGATACTCTGGGGAGTTTCAATTATATTACTTTCTGCCCTTTTCTATAGAAAAAAAGATAAAATTAAAGAAATAAACGATCTGATCAAAAAAGGAAAAAAATCACTTCATAACAATAATAAGAAAAAAGCCATCACAATTTACAAAATTATTAGAAACAAATATTCAAAACTTTCTCAAGAAGATAAAATAATAGTTTACGACAAAATCAAACAGTTCCATGATCAAATTGCAAGTAGCAAATATTATTAATTAATTTTCAAAAAGGCCATGTATATCCTCGGTTTTCATCTCTTGCAACTCGATAAACTAAATCTCTCACTGAAACAAACATTTTATCTCTCGCTTTTTTAAGTTGTGGTGAATCTGAAGGAAGATTAATATCAACAGCACCTAGTGTAGTTACCTGTACTCCCCTGGGCGGTAAATGAGTAGCTAATGGTCCTGTTTTAAATTGGATAAGGTAATGATCCCCATTACGTTCTACATAAGCTTCGGCGATAACTCGTCTCCCATGTTTTCTTAAAGCGATGTCCGCTCTAAAACTCGGAGGCATATCACCCGAAGAGGGTATTTCAAAGAATTCAATTGGTGCTTTTTTACTCATTCAAATTAACAGTTTATATTACTTATAAGTATTATTGTAAAAAATTAACTACATCAAATTATTAAAAGGTACAATTTTCTGAATAATAAATCTCGTTCCAACAAACTCAGAAATTATCGCAGTTATTATAAAATTCTCAAATGCTGCTTTGAAAGCTCCAGAAACAATTGGAATTCTTGTTTTATCAGACACCTCTTGTATCACATTATTTATTGCCTCTTGTGTTAGTATAATCTGACTTGTTTGAATTATTCCGCCTTTATTTACAAGTATTGGTTTTCCCGGTCCAGTACATTCCACACTATATACACTCGGATCAACTAAAAAAGAACCTAATAATTTCAGACCTCTTTCTCCAAATAATTCTACATGCGGCTGAGTAACCGGCATAGCTCTCATTTGTCTTGCTAATTGTTGCACAACATCTTCTGGATTAGATTGCACTTTAGGTTTTACAATTGTTCTCACAGGCATTGGTCTTTCAGGAATTTTTCTTTCAGACTGCTGCATTATAGAAGGCATAAATTCTTCTTTCATCTGTCTATTAAGAGAAATATTTTGTGGAGGCATTTGCATCGGTACAAAGGGCGTCCTCTTTTCCTCAATTCTTCCCATTATAGAAGGCATCATCGTTTCTATTTTTCCTTCTCCTTTTTTAACTTTAATTTGTTCCATCATTTTCTTAAAACTCTCTTTTTCTTTCACATAATCTGGAATATAAAGTGCTCTAGAATAATTTATTAAATGTCTTACATACTCTCTCAAGAATAACTCTCTAATTAGTTGTTCAGTCATCTTAAAATCTTGGTAATGGTCTATTTTGCGAATTTACAGAAGGCATATATTCCCCGCTAGGTGCCCCTGTCGGCTGTGGTGTTCCGCCTTGAGGCGTATAAGTTTGCAATCTTGTTTCTTCTCCGCTCTGCCCCTGTTGTGTTGCCTCCGCACCAGAAACTCTATCTCTTATTCTATCTTCCATAAGTACAAGACCTTTCGCAATGGTTTTATTTTGCTCCAGTAATTTATCTATTTTTTCCAAAAATTCTTTATCTTTCTCATTGAACTGCTGCATAGAAGGTTGTGTTGCAAAACTCTTAGCAGCGGTCTCAAACAAACCTAATAAATTAGCTATCTGTTCTGTTAATTTATCAAACTTTTCAGCCAAATGAGTGTGAACTTTCTGTAATTCAACAAGATTCTCAACTAATTTCCTTTCAACGTCTCTTGTTTTTCCACTTCCTGACGATCTGCGAGAAGTCTTATGTGTAATCTCCACTCTCCTTATTTCCCCTTTTTTAACCATACAAAACACATGACAATTTTCTTTATAAATGTTTTTGCCTTTGATTGCTTTAAAGTAGTAAAGAGCATAAAGCTTAAAACGGCTTTACTGCTGTATGATCTGAGGATCCGTATTTAAATGGCATAATCTCTGCCTCCAGCGATTTAGGAGCAAGCAGAAGTTGGGGGTTCGATTCCCTCCGGGTCCATTTTACAATTTACTCAATTCCTCTATCTCCTCAAAACTAATAGAAGACCCGTGAAACTTTGTAGCATAAAGTAAAGCTTCCAAAACTTTCTTTCCTTCAATATCAACCAATCCTTTTTTATAAGCCACATAAACAATCTCAGAAGATCGAATAAATGCAAAATTCTCGAATTCAGCAAAATCTTTAGAAACCATATCAATATTATGATGCAGTTTTTCTTCCATTATCTTCTCTAAACTTTCAGGATTTTCACACAAAATACGTGTTGTTCTCTCATCAATAGCAATAATATTTTTTATTCCTTTTTCAGTTAATTTTTTACTTAATGCTAAACAAGACATTTCAGCTTCACTAACCAAATTAATCCAATTTCCCATAAATTTCGCCTTGTGATTTATTTCTTCCATGAATCTTTGTGTTTCCTTTTTCAAATCACTCTCGGAAATTCCTAAAGATGAAGGAAGCTCCAATATCCCCGAATCTAAAAGATGCTCGACTCTCAAAGCTCCAAGCTCAAACCTGTGAATTCCAACAGGTCTATCGACTACTTCATATTTCACAGAATCAGTAATAATAAATTTTCCATCAAATTTCTTCTTTAATTCTTCTAAAATATAAAGAAGTCCATTCATTGATAAATTAATCAATGGTCCGGAATCAAAAATTAGAACTTTTTCGCTACTCATGAGAAGAACTCCATAGCCATTTTAGCTCTCGTTTTTACATCTAAAGTAATATTATTTTTTGCCTCAGAAACTTTGGTTTGTCCTGTATATTCTGCAAGCTCCCATTGAGTAACTCCTAAAAGTTGTGCTGTCTGCCCCAAGGAAATACCATGTTCGTATATCTTCGAAGCTTTATTTATTGATGCCTTCCTTAATATCTCTTCAATATATCCTCTTACACTTATAGATGTAGAATTAATTGATTTTCTTGCCATCAACAAATAATTTTCATACTTATCAGTCTTTCCTTCTTTTAATGCTTTAGTAGCCAAATCAAGTATAGAAATAAACTTTTTAATAAATCCATCCCAGTCTTTTATTTTCAAGTTATCTTTTCTTTCTATTATCTTACTTAAAGAATAAATTAAAACAACAAGTGTTACACTAGCACCATCTTGTATTCCACAAGCAGAGTGTATGGTCTGATCAGATAAATCTCTTAACTTCAAAGAATCTTCATCTTTAAGCGCTTTCTTTGTTGAATCCAATACTTGTAATGTATGCAATACCTCTTTATCCATCAACTAAACAATGATATTAGGCTTAAAAAATCTTCGTTTAATTAGTCTTGCTAGTTGGCGATAAACCAGATTTATTATTGTTTAAAGCCATTTGAACAATTAGGTTTATTCTTTTTTTCCTTGTTTCAATTCTTTTAGCTCTTTCAAGCCAACGTAAATAAGTTCTTCTATAAGAGGGAGCAAACTTATCAAAATTTTCTTTTGCTTTCTTCGATTTATTCAGTTCATTCATCAAATCCTCAGGAATTTCAGGATTATCTGATAGGCCGGCATCATGCGTAGGCCTTTTCAAACCCTCTTTATATGCTAATATTCCAGCAGGCGTCATTAATTTGCGTTTTATCAAATCTCTAGCGTATCCTTGTGTCGCTTTACTCCATTTGCTCTTTGCATTCCTTTTAACAAAATTTCTAGAATATCGATCTTTATCAATTCTCTTTATTGTTGTATCAATCCATCCGAAACATATTGCTTCTTCTATTGTCTCTCTGTGTGAAGGCGCACCTTTTCCTGTATGTCTTTTGTAAAGCATCAAACAAACATTCTTTTCTTTAGCATGGTTCTTCATCAGCCATTCTCTAAATTCTTTTCTATCAGCTACATAAATCTTTTTTGGTTCTTCCATCTTTTAGATAAAAAGCCTCTACCGCGACTTGAACGCGGGACCTCGACATTACCAATGTCGCGCTCTAATCCAGCTGAGCTATAGAGGCAAGTAAACAGAATTAATTTACAACATATAAAAATATACCTATTTCCCAACAGAATTATTTTTCTCAGGCAACCAATCAAAATGCACTATATACCCTGTAACAGCTTTAGCATTTGAAAACAATTTTCCCCACCATTTGTAATACTCTCCATAAAATTTAGAAAAATCCTCATCATCACTCAGATGTAAATTTGCATTACTCACAATAAAAAGCGCTCCAATAACAACAAACATCAAAATTATTATACCTATCTTCATTTTCCTTGGGTTTTTTGTCTGTTAGTAATTTCTTTATCCGTTACATTCCCATCCCACTTTTGTTTTACAGCAAACCCCGAAATACTTTTAAAATTGGTAAATGCACCACCAAGCCAAGCAAAATATACTTTTCCGCCTTTTACAACACCCTCAAAAGTGCTCACATCCACATTATTAGCCTTATACACATTATAACCTGTGGCAACAATAAATACTAAAATTAAAAGAACAATTAAAAATCCCGCTTTATGTCTAACTTCTTTAAATTTTATAATTATCAATACAAGAACAATAAGTACAATTATTAGTATCCAATTCATCCTCTCTTTCTCCTTTTAACTCACACACTTTCTTCTATAAAAACTTTTGTATATAGGAAACTCATAAATATACTTAGATTTTTAAGCATGGAAAGCCCTCTTTAATTGAAGCCCCATAGAATAGCTGGCTTAGTTCGCGAGCCTCTGGCGCTCGAAACCTCGGTTCGAATCCGAGTGGGGCTACTAAACAAAGAGATGAAAAGATTATTCCGCTTCAAGTACCCAAAGTTAACAATTCTCATAATTTTATTCATCTTAGCTTACTTTCTTTTTCAAAATAAAGACGTTTCTTCATTCATTTCTAATCTTAATAATCTCAGTTACCTGGGTACATTTATCGCAGGGCTACTCTTCTCCTTCGGCTTCACAACCCCCTTTGCTATTGGCTTCTTCGTAACCTCCAGCCCATCCAATATTGCTCTAGCAGCAATTGTTGGAGGCTTTGGTGCTTTGATATCTGATTTAATAATATTCAAACTGATCAAATTCTCTTTTATGGACGAATTTCAAAAATTAGAATCGACTCACCCTGCTAAAAAGCTTAATCAACTAATTAATAAAAGTATCCCACATAAAATTAAAATATATCTAATCTACCTTTTTGCCGGAGTAATAATCGCCTCTCCGCTCCCAGATGAACTTGGGGTAACAATGCTTGCCGGTCTTACTCATATTAAACCTATTCCTTTTGCTATTATTAGTTTTATTACAAACTCTCTAGGTATAGCAATCATACTTTGTATCGGCCTATTATTTTAAAACAAAAAACTATTTATAGAATTAAGAATTCTATTTTCATGCCATACATTCAACAGTTAAAAAAAGACCATCTACAAATTGAACAAGATCTTAAAGAATTAGAAACAATAATGGGATCTTCAGTTATCAACTATCCAAATTTAATTCATACAATTCGAGAAATCGGTGTTTCTTGGGATAAACATGAAGAAAAAGAAGAAGTATTTTTTCATGAACTTCAAAAAAAAGGTTTTCCGGTCACGGTTAAAAAACTAGTTTTCGAACATGGAAAATTGAAGAAAAATCGTGAAGCTCTAATAAGAGCAATAAACACCGGGAGTGAGCAAAAAATAAAGGCAGCTTTGCAAAGCGAAGGACGAAAACTAATAGAAAGTGTAAGAAAACACATGGCCGCGGAAGATTGGATCTTGTACGCACTTCCCCAAACAATGTGATAATTTTTAAACCTCTTTTATATTCTATTTAAAGCTCCCGTAGTCTAACGGTTTAGGACACGGCCCTCTCGGATTGCTAGATTTAACTCGTTGAGAGAATAGTCTTCGTCCTCTCTAGGACAAGCATCTTCCAATTAGTTGCCTTCATGAGTGCATTTCGCACTTTTTTTGGCAATGGAGAACGGCCGTAATCCGGGTTCAAATCCCGGCAGGAGCATTTTACCTTTTTGGCATCTGCATGGGATTTTACATAAAAAAGTACTCATGCTTTAACTCTTTTAAAATAATCAAAGTTTCGTAGTCTATAATTGTTTTACCAAATAGATTAAAAATTTCTTCTACAACTTCCTTGAATTGGTTATTATCTTCTGCAAAAACATCAATTATGTAACTACTCTATAGTACCTACAATCGCAAGATTTAAATACCCTTTTTATACTTCATCTAGTTAATGACGAATAAATTTATGAACAAAGTTTTCAAAGGCTTAGATGCAATCGACGCAGCAAAAAATAAAGTGAAAAAGGGGGCCAAATGGATGTCTGATAAAGGTAAATATGTTCTTAACGACCTTAATTCTCCCAATCTAACTCCAACAAGATTTGGTAGAATATTTGGATATGCTGCAATGACCGCAATATTGGGGGGTTCTTTAGCCGCTCTAACATTTCCAAATGGTCTTAGACACAATGTCAAGATAATTAACGGAGTAGAATATGCTTACAATCATAATCTCGAGCCATCAAGTCAGATCGCAATTAATCACGCTTTAGATCAAACACCTAAAACAGCTCCAGAACCTCAAGTCTTTGTAACTAGAGAAGATATGTTCTCAGAAAGAGGAAGAGATGAATTCCTGCATTTACAAAATGAATTCAATGAAACCACTACACAAAACATTCCTACAGCTAACGTAACTCGCACAGAATTTCAAACCGAAAAACAAAATCCATCCACTACGCAAGTCGCTTACAATCCTTCAAATTCAGCTCCTCAAGTTGAACAAACAAAAAACCTCGCCCCTATCATTTCTTCTGACAACTCCTTATCAATAACATCAGAAGAAGGCTTCTGGAGAGACTTCGTAAGAGACTATGAAATAGATACATATGCTTCTCATTATAACGGATCTAACACTCAATTAGTCCGTTCAGAAACTACCACGGTAGCACAATCAGAACAATTGGTTTCTCAAAAAAAAGCTGTAGATAAATCAATTAAAAGCAAAACTGGAAATACCCTGTATAGTAATACATCTAAAAATCTCCCTTCACATCCAACAGTTGTAAATGCTCAACCTGTAAAAAAAGCACAACCTAAAGAAACCTATACTTCGGTACAATCAACTCCTGTCTACGATACATCTGACAGCGTAGTAACGTCAAATTCACCATCTAGCTTAGCTCAAAGCTATACAAATGACACATCAACAATTCTCGATGAAATAAAAGAAACTCTATCTTACACACGAGATGCCATGCGAATTGCAGAAGACTTAACTTCCCGAGTAGATGTTGAAGAAAACGCATACACTACATCACAAAAAGATAATATTCAAACAATACAAGAAGAGACAAAGATTGAGCAACATTCAAGTAAATCACAAAAATCAAAATATAATAAAGAAAGTACACCATCAAGTAAAGATCAATTTAAACAAGGTAAAAATAGTTTAGAACAATACGCTAATTCACCATCTAATATTGAAACTCCTACAAAGAAAAAATCAACCTTTATTAATTATTCAAGTGATAATGAAACAAGCACATATAGATCTAATAAAACAGGAAGAATCTTCTATAAAGACAATAGAGGAAGATTCGCCTCCAATAGTTCTAAACCAGGCAACCTAGAAGTTTCTCTTTCAAAATAGGAAGGTTTTTAACGCCTCTCCATTTCATCTTTTTTAAGCTTGGGAGGGTACGATCCAAGTTCAGTAACCCGCCCTTCCTTGCGATTTTAAATTCTTACTATAATCTTAACAAAATAAAAACTTAAATACAACCTCTGCCTTCCAATTACAGAAAAAATTAAAAAGAGGCGAATGCAAAACATAAAATGGTAATAAAATATGAATGAAATAAAAAAAGAAGCAATAGTAGAATCAATATCGAAAAAAGAGGTGCAAGACACAATTCTTCCCGTCCCGATACAACAAAATGGTAAAGCATCAGAAGAAGAAATATTTACATTACTCAAAATGATAGCTCCCGGAACACATCTAAGAACCGCTTTAGAAGGAGCACTAAAAACAAACCATGGAGCTTTAATTATGGTAGAAAATGATGAAGCGCATGAGGTAATAGATGGTGGATTCAGAGTAAATTGTCGTTTTACACCTCAAAGATTCGTAGAATTAACAAAAATGGATGGTGCAATTGTTTTATCTAAAGATATAAAGAAAATTAATCATGCAAACGTATTGCTAACTCCCGACAATAAAATAAAAACTCTCGAAACGGGAACAAGACACAAAGCAGCTGAAAGAACAGCAAAACAAATAGGAACTCTTGTAATCGCAATTTCTGAAAGAAAACACGAAATAACTCTATATTACAAAAATATTAGATATGCATTAAGGCCTACAAATGAATTATTAAGAAAAGCATCAGAACATATTCAGATGCTTGAAAAACAAAGAGAACTATTTGATAAAAATATCGAACGTCTTAATGCCTTAGAATTGCGAAATTATCCAAGCATCAACAAAGCAGTACAGGTAATTCAAAAAGGCCGTTTAATCCAAAAAATAGCAGTAGATCTTAAGAAATACATTATTGAACTCGGAACAGAAGGATCTCTTCTAAAAATAAGACTTAAAGAGATTATAACAGATGTAGATAAAGAAACAAATTTGGTAATCAAAGATTACACAAAACTAGATATTAAGAAGTCTCGTCTTTTGTTAGACACCCTAAGTTACGATGAAATTCTTGATCAAGAAAACATCCTTTCAGCTCTAGCACAAGAAAAACCGCTACAACATATTCCAATAAAAGGCTGGCGTATTTTGTCAAAGACTTCCCTTTCAGAGCCAGAACTAGCAAATCTTATCAAAGTAGCTGGCTCTCTTGGAAAAGCCATTCATTCCAGCCCATCAACTTTCTCTCCAGCAATTGGAGGCGAGAAAGCCATGAAGTTCAGGGAAGATGTTGATAAGATTAAGTTGAATTACTAACGTAAAATTCAACTTAATTATTGATCAATTCCAAATTTTCGATACATTTCTTTTTCTCTTTTTAATTTTTCATAGAGAACTTCATATCTTTGATTTCTCCACGGTGCATTTAGAGGCCCTTTCACACATGGTCTAATCCAAATCTTCAATCGAAGAGATTGATCAGGATTTAGATATTTTCGATTATGACCTTTTACGTAGATTCTCTCTTCCAAAACCCATTTGCCAACTTCTCGAGGCTCATCAGGTTCAACGTATAACATGTCTCTGACTGTAACCAGGTAAAACGGAGTGTTTTTTGTTGATTTTTTCTTTCTTCCATCATCATATATATCCAGAATTATAATAGGTCTGTCTTTTTTTACCACAGTAACATTATGTGCGTTAATATAATTAATTAAATTTGTACATAAATTTGGTATTTGATAAAATACTTCGTTATATGGAATTTGAGAAATTGAAGTCGTTATCCCAAGTGCTTCAAGTGCTTTGTTAGGATCTCTTACATATAACTTTTGAGCAGATTCAACGTCCTCTGTATATTTCACAGTTCGTGATGTCGGGTCGATAGTAAAAATTCTATCTTTTGAACTTATTCTTTTATCATTGTATCGCAATCTACCTAAAACCTGCAAGTTAACAAAGTCTGTATGGATCGATAGTTCCGCTAAAATTTTATTTTGTTGTACATAATATAGAATAAAACAATAATCCATTTTCTTAGTTTCTGGATCAACCGACTTCATTAGTTGAATTCCGCGAGCACTACTTTGTTGAGACCAGAAAGGAATATTCATTGAAAAAGGTTCTGCAAACTCAAAGAACATGTTATCAAAGGGCAATTTTCCACCTTCAATATATTCGTAAGTATCAGGCTCCCGATTCACAAGACTTTCCAGAGTTGCAGCCCCAATTAAAAAGGGTTTACTTTCAGTCAGCTGTGTAATTCTATCAGCAACATGTCTATTTCCACTTTCATGATAAGGTCTTCTTTCTTGAATGTCTCTTAGCTTCTTTAAAAGATATTCATGATAATCTGGTTTAAGGAAGGGTTTTAATTTGTGTTGCTCTAGCAGCCCGATTATCTCTTTTTCATCACGTGATACCCTATCATCGTTTTTATGAAAATGATCCAATAAAGCTTTTTCTTCATTAATAACTTGATCATAAAACCAAGGATCTAATATTTTGCTGCTTCTCATATTATTATCTCAGAACTAAACGTCTGAGGCGTTATCACCTCAAAAAATAACAATTAATAGGCCTTAAAAACTTTCACTTTTGGTACCTTCAACTCTCTTATTTCTCTCTTTAATAGATTCAACTTCTTTTCTCATTTTAATCTCATTTTATTCCTAGACCACTCATGTTTAAACATCCCATAAATAATTTCATCATGTAATTTTCCAGTAGATTTTACACGTAAATGTTTAATTCTTATTCCCTCTTGTCTAAATCCCATCTTTCTAATCAGTGCATTCGAAGCATTATTATCTTTGAAAGCAGAAATATCTATTTTTCTTAATTTAAGTTTGCCAAAACAGAAATCTAATATCTCCATCAACGCCTCGGTCATATATCCATTCTTCCAATATCTCTCTCCCAACCAATATCCTACGGTTGCTAATTTCTGAAAATGATCTATTTTAGTAATACTTATCATCCCAATTATTTTCTTAAATGGATTCAATTGAATTCCTAGTTCATAATTCTCTCTCGGTCTCTCTTTAGCATGTCTCATACAATTCTTTATGAAACTTTTCGCTTCTTTCATTGTGTAAGGATAAGGAAAAGGAGGAATATATCGCGCTATCTTAAGATTATTTCCATTAAGAATCATATCTCTCGCATCTTTCAAATTCACATCCCTTAGAATAAGTCTTTTTGTTGACAATTTCATTTTCTCCTCATCAAACAATCAATTGCAGCTTCAGCAACCTCATTAAGCGCTTTTCTAACATCCATTTTATCAAACTGAGGATCCCACTTCTTATCTAATACATCACTAACTACAAATGCACTTGCCATTTTTACTTTTTTTACTTCTGCAACGGCAAATAAAGCTGAAGCCTCCATTTCAACAGTTGCAACTCCACCCTTATGATATTTTTCTATTTCTGCTTTAGTCTCTCTATAAGGAGCGTCCATTGTCCACGTAGAAGCTACCTCGAATTTAATTCCTCTAATTCTCAAAGTTTTCACTAAATCAGCTGTTAATTTTGCATCAGGATATGAAAACTTTCCATGTGGAATATAATGATAACTCGTTCCTTCGTCTCTAATTGCCATGCTACAAACAAAAACTCCCTGTTTCTGTAATCCTCCTGCCATTCCAACATTAATGAATTTTCTTCCACCTAAGGCAATTAATTCTTCTAATAAAGTAACTGCATGGGGCGATCCAATCCCATTCATTCTTATCAATCCAACGTTTCCATATTTTAGTATAGAATGAGAATTATACAAAGAGATTTTTTTACTGTGTTTTCCATATTTCCTTTTCAGATGATCCCAAAGTCCTCCATGGTAAAGAATAACATAGTTAGAGGGAAAATCTTTCATACGGTACTTTCTATAATTAACATAATCATGTGCGCTAAAAAGCGCTTCTTCAAGATGCTTATTTTTAAAGTTTGGATAAGCCATATTTTATCTCCGTAAAAAGAATTAATATGAAAAACTAATAAAAGTTTAAACTATAAATGACATTTAGTGTCTCTATAGATTTACTTATTTGTTTTTCCATATTTTAAAGAATTAACCTCCATTTTTAAATTTTGTGTATTATTCAAGCAACTTTAAACAAACAATACCCACTTCCTTGCGCCTTACATTTTTGTTCCATACAATCAACTTGTTTTCCGAATATGAAAGAAAAAACGCCAGCAATAACTCCTGCAGTTATCGCACATACAGCTTCTTTTGATTTCTTCTTATTTTTCGCAATCCATTCTTCAGCAATTGTACTGTCCTTAACACTTACAGACGCTTCTTTTGTCTTATTTTCTATTTCCTGTATTGTTAATTCTCCCAAACCATAAACATTAAACACTTCCTGAAGCGTTTTTATTGTTCCCTCGTCTGTCTGCCCTATCTTTTTCCCCAAATCAGCAATTTCTCCAATAAAAACATCTTTTACTTTTCCATAAACTTTAGCGTGATCAACAGCTCCTGCAATATTCTTAAAACTGCTTTTCTTTGCAATATCATAAAGCTTTGTTTGATCTATTTCTTGTAACGCTAACAATGCCGATGCATTTAACATTATTTCCCGGTCCCCAAGCATTGTTATCTTTCCCTGATCTATGTCAAACTGTCTTACAAACATCAATTTTTTTATTAGTGGACTAAATACCATAATTATCTCCTACCTGTTTAATTAAACCTGCACCACCCCGATGATTATTCATAAAAACATCACTACCAGAAAAATTACTATCTATCTGAGCATTCATCATATTGTAAATAGTTAATCCCTCATTTATTTTATTATTTATCATTTATCCTCTTTATACTCCCTTTACCGAGTCTTTTAGACTTATAAGCTTTTGCCCAGATTTAATTTCCCTAACAACATGAGACGCACTTCCTTTATGCGAGAGTTTCTCAACCGCATGCGCAATTGCTTTTTTCATCTTCTCTATCTTATCTTCAATGAAAAAAGCTCTAATCTCCCCTTTTAATGAAATTTCCATAAATCCGCCGTGATGAAACATAAATCTTTCATACAAATCACTTCCCAGATAATCAGTCCCTATATACCAAATACTATCAAACTTTTTCTCAATCAATCGAACAAACTTCTGTAAAACCTCATTTGCATGATCTATATTCTTAAAATGTTTTTCATGCACAACAAAAGGCAACATTTCAGATTTCAAAATAACGTAATAACTCTTTCCAGATGCGTAATGTACTGTTCTTTCCTCTTTTCTATATTTTGTCATTTTTGATTATTCCTCTTTTTGCAAGATACTTTCGTGCAAACAATTTAAAACGATCACCTTTTCCAAAACTTTTAGTAAACAAATCCCTACTAGATCTAAATTGACCCTCAATAAATACTTTCTGATTATTAAATAATTCAGGACTTTCCTTAAGTTTCTCAGCAAATAAAATTACATAATCTATATCTTTTATAGGTACTTTTTTCATTTTCTTATCTCCTCCATTATAACCTTTTCAGATTCTTTAAATTTTTCTGAATCTAAAATATCTGCAAAAAAAGTACGCAAATGTTTAGCATCTTCAATATCTTTTTTTGAAGTTAAAAAAATCTCTTTATAAATAATCTCGAATTCAATTTGTGGAATTTTAAAAACAAAGTTGCCAATTTTTATGTTTTGTGGATGAGTAAACTCAAATAATTTTGCTTTTTTAGTATGATCAAAAGGAACAAATTCCATATTAGGAAATAATTCATTTACTCTTGCAAATCTTATACTACTTAGCTGCTTAATATACTGATAAATCTCTTTACTATCATCTCCTTGATAACACCAGAAACCATTTTTAGTTAAATCAGAAAAGAGAAGTTTAAATTTTGATTCATCCATTACGGGAACAATCACATCGACATCTTCTGTACCTCTAGTTCTTCCAGTACAAATACTTACATATCCACTAACAATCAAATAATCAGAGTATTTTTTTAAAATATCTAAAAAGTCCATAACAAATATATCTAATTCTGTTAGTTTTTTATTTATTACTATGGTGTCCTTCTCCATGTAATATCCTTTTGTTTTTTTCATCTAAACAATCTCCCAATTTCCTTTTTAGTCTTCTTTTCCCTTCTGTATGCTCTCCAAACTCCAATTATACTTGCCTTCTCACTGCTTTCCATAATATTAACTTTCCTATTAAAGTGATTCAATGTACTCTTCAATGCAGCTTTAAACGTTCTCGCATCTTTCTTCCTTGAAAAATGTCCAACCAAAATAAATGGCTCATCTAATCTTACCTCTACAAATCCTCCAGCAACTAAATACTTAATCATCTCTTGTGTTCTTTCCGCAAACACAAATGAGCCATACCTGTGTTCTAATACATTCAAAAACTCATATAATTTATCCTCTTTTACCCTCCCATTTACAAAAATTCCAAATTTATTTCCAGAATCAAATAAACTTATTGAATAATGTTTCAATTTCAGTAAAAAGAAAGGCAACGTACTTCCCAAAATAGCTAAAATAATCCACCATGCAATTCCACCAATAATTCCAACCCCTATAATACTTACTGCAACATCAGCTGCAATATCTGGAATATATCCTTTCGGAATTAAATCCCCTGGCCTTGTAATATTTGTTAATCCTCCCCAATTCCCCTTCTTATCTTCTTTATCTTCTTCAATCTTTACTTCTTCTGTTACGCATCTCCCATTCGAACAAACTAACTCTCCAGTACAACTCTCTGTTGACAATTTCAAACATCCATTCACAAGCGTACAACTTTGGATATCATTTCCAATACAAACATCTCCAACAGTATTACATTCATTCACACAACAACTCTGTGTTTGTGTGCTTGATGTCCCACAATCGTTTGTACATTGCCTTGTCTGTTGTCCATCAACTCCGCACGCACTCCAATCGCCACATGTAGTTGTAGTAGGCGTACATCCTCCCCCACCACCTCCTCCACCTCCACCG
>CAZQLX010000019.1:0-13704 GCA_964594495.1 Candidatus Woesearchaeota archaeon
GGGATTACATCGTCTTCATCTTCTTCAGAAGATTTTTCCATAGACTTATCTAATTTCGAGATTTCTTCAGGTACTGCTTCAATAAGAATTTTTGGTTCGTTTTTTGTTTCTTTCTTTGCCATTTTAGATTTTTTGTTTTATTTTATCAAAAAGTTTTGATTTTGAATCTGATTCTTTTATTTTTTCTAAGGAAGGTAATGCTTCAGCATCATGGGGAATTTTTATTCCTGCATCTATTACTCCTTTAAGTAAAGCATAAATTCTTGATTTTTGAATATTCCTGTGCATACCTAAATCAAGTATAGCCTCCGATACTTTTGATTTTGCATTGTTTCCTAAATAAAAACCCGTAAGGTATGCTGCGGTAAGATTTTTTAAATTTCCAATTTTATCCCATCCCTTTTCCATAAGTATTTTTGATGTGGTACCAAAAACAACTTTATCTTGAGCACCTTGGCTTTCTACAATTTGCGCTATTAAATAATGATTTGTCTTTCTGATCACTAGTCTAGGTTTGCCTGATTTAAGCAATTGTAATCTTGCATTGTAATCTGTTTTTCCTTCTTGTCGTCTTCTTTTTATTGTTTTGGTCATTGTTTAAGCTCCTTTACTCTAAGTCTGAAATGAGGGAGGTCTTTAAAAGTGCTTGCTCTTATTTCTTTTCTTAACTTTTCATACACCTCTAACGAAACGTGTCCTTTATCTCTTAATACAAATAAGTAATTTCTAAGTCTTCTGGTAAGCCTTACATAATCTTGTTTTGATTTTCTAAAATGATGTCTTTTGCTTCCAGCTCTTCTTCTATTCTTTCTTTTTTCTACTCTTTTCCTTCCTTTAATATCTTTAATTCCTATTGCGCCGCTTACCGCTAAATCCCGAATATCTTGTTTTGTAATGGCTTCTTTTATCTCCTCCAGTCGAGCTGGATTGAAGATGATTCTATCTCTTCCGATCCCAAGTGCTCTTACCGCAAGTGATTTCTTTTTTTCTAAATTCATTTTTTACCCCCTATATTGATGATTCTGATATTCATCTCTTCAGCTTTTTTTATTACTTCAAGTTTCTTTTTAGCTCCAATTCGTGCTAAAATTACTACGGAATTCTTTCCTAATGAAGATAAATCATTTAAATTGTAAACTAATTTTGGAACGGAATTGTTTATTTTTCCTCTGTCTTCTCGAGGAGATCTATACCCTATTTCTGGAATTATTGGATATCCCTTTCTCTTTCTTCTCATTTTACTATGTTTTCCTTTAGCAGCTCTCCAAGTTCTTGCTTTCTTTCTTTTCTTTCCTAATTTGAGGGATCTCATATAATCTGTTCTTCTAAATTCTTTTGACATTAGTATTTCCCTCCTGGTTTTTCAACAATGTATATTCCATCCTGGAAAACCCTTCTATCTCTATTTCTCACTTTAGTTGCTTTCTCTATATTTGCTGCTGTTTGACCTGCTGCTTCTTTATTTGAAGAAGAAATCGTAATTTTTTGTCCTTTCACATCAACTTTAACTCCTGAAATTATTCTTGCATGACGAGGAACTTTTTCTCCTAAGAAATTATTAATCGTTAATCTCTCTTGATCCACTTTAAGAGTCATGGGGAAATGAACATTACATGATTCTAGCACATAAGTATAAGGTGCTTTTACACCTTCAAACATATTTTTAACGTGTGCTGCATAGGATTTTATTGTTTTATAATTAATTTTATTTCCCCCCGCACATTTAAAGACTATATAATTACCTTCTACAATTGCAGAAATGTGGGGATTACTTATTTCTCTATTAAGTGAATTAGAATTCCCACTGACTGTGATAGTTTTATCTTTAATATCGCATATTATTCCTTGTGGAATTTCTATTTTTTCAGTTATTTGTTTTTTCATTAGTAAAAGTAAGCTAATAAGCTTCCTCCAAGATTTTTATCCTGCGCAGTTTGATGAGTCATAAGCCCTTCTGGTGTTGAAACAATAAGCATGCCTATATCTTTAGCTGGGAGATAACGTTTTACATACTTTTCTATTTCAGCAACGGTAACAGCATAACGGGGTTTGATTGCTCTACATCCATTTACTTTTCCTATTTCGATTAAGAGAGATTTTGGTTCAGACTTATAATCTTTGATATATCCTTTCAATTTCGCTAAAGCTAAAAGTGAAATAAGAAGATTTGATTGACTTTTTACAATAACTCTATCTTGCTTTGCTTTCTTAGCGTTCATTATCTGATTTAATGTATCTGCAATGATATCTTGTGACATTTTAACTATACTTCCTGAAACCGATTTCTTCAGCGATTTCTCTGAAACATTGTCTACACATCTTTAAGTTATACTGCGATAAATGTGCTCCAAATCGACCGCAACGTTCGCATTTCTTTGTTGCTATACCATACTTTCTATCTTTTGGTTTACAATGTCTTATGAATTTCTGTAAAACTGCTGGTTTATTCCTTAATTGTTTCGCTATTTTGTTCCAATCGCTTGCTGTCATTGTTTTCCTCCAGGTATTACTTCTAATTTTGGACTAAAATAGATCATACTACCAGCTTCCATTCTTAGCTCTACGGCTCTTCGATCATGTCTTTCATCTGCTAAACTATCTAAGAGATATGCTGCACAATTAACTTTCCCAACTTCCCTCATATCATTTTCATCATAATAATTGAATCCTGTAGTTCTATGCCCTTCTAAGATTGATCTAGCTAAATGATAAACAGATTCTGCAACAAATATTTCTAATTCTTTCTTCATTTTAATTGAATTTCGTTTTGAAATTTTCCCCCATATAATTAATAATTTCTTGTTTCGTAACGTGTTGTTTTGATGGCACGGGTCCCGATTTTATCTTTTTTCTTTTAACTCTCATGCCTGCACGAACAAAAACTATAGATACATTAAAACCTCTTATTCCGATATCTCTTTGATATTCCATACCTGGAACGTCAATATATTCTTTAATTCCAAAAGAGAAATGATTTGTTGCAACTTTCTTTTTATTAATAATATTATCTACTGCACCTAACAAACGTCTAAGGATTTCTTGAGCTTTTTCTCCTCTCAAAGTAACTCTTGTTCCTACTTCCAAACCGGGACGGACATTAAAATCCGGTATTCTTTTTGCAGAGGTCATAATTTGAGCTTTCATTCCTGAAATTAACTCTAGTAATTTTCTTGCTTTTTCTAAATCATTTCCGACAGCACCACAACTGAGCAAGACTTTTTCTATCTTAATCTTTCTCATAGGGTTTTCTCCAGTTTTTTCTTTCTTTGTTGATTTTTCATTTTTTACATTTTTTTCTATTTTTGGTTTTTCTGTTTTTACAACTTTTACTTTCTTTGCTACCGTTTTTTCTGTTTGTTTTTTTGTTTCCGTTTCCATTTTTATAGTACTATAAATAGCCTGTTTTGAATTTCGGCTTCTCCTTTATTATCAAGTTTTACTAATGACTTCCCATTTATTATTTTTTTAACTTCTCCTGAATGCCCTATATGTTTTCCTTCAATAACAAAAACTTTCTTTCCTTCTTCAAAAGAGACGTGTTTTTTTATTTTTCCTTCAAAATCTAAATAAACAGAATCCCCAACCGTGATTTTGTCTTTTGTGACTACATTTGAACCATCGTGTAAATTAATTTGAATTTGGTTTTTAGATAATAGTTTTTTATTAGTTACTTTACATAGTCTTTGATTTCCTGAATCTTCTTGAAAACTAAACTTGCCTGTTGGAAGAAAAGTTAATTTGTAAGATTTCTTTCCTAATTCTAATATGTTAAATAGTTTTATACTTTCCTTATAATCTCTTACGGGACGACCATTGATTTTTATTAATTTCTGTTGAATCATCTGCTTAACTTCTGCAGCATTTTGTGCAAACCCTAACATATCTCTGACTGCGATAAGAACAGGAATAGAATTATCAATATGAGATGCTGCTCTCACTACATATTTGTTCCCTTTTCTTGGAATTGGCCACTTAGTTGATGTTTCTTGTCTAGTTTGATGCATTTTTTTGTTCTCCTTTCTGTTGAATTTGAGTTTTTGGAAGCGGTTTAGCCTGTATAGGTTTAATAGCGACTGGAGTTTGTGTTGTAGTTTTCGATACTGTTTTAGATTGTGATGTTGACTTTGAAGTGGGTGTTGAAGATTTTGATTTTCTTTCAAGTGCGACAGTTCTTTTTCTGTCTTCTAAACTTAAAGTCTGTATTGAAAGAATATGGGGTTTAAAGTAAACATTTACTTTTGTTCCGTCTTTCTTTGATCTTTGAATTCCTTCTAATGTTACAACATTATTTTTCAAATCTACAGAAGTAACTTTTGCTCTTTTCTTCTTGAAAGAGCCACGCATGACAAGCACTTCGTCTCCCTTTCTTACTGGGACGCTTCTCTTGCCATACTTTTGTCTTAAAATTTTTGACAAATGTGAACTTAAAAACTTATGCTTTATATGAAATGGGGCATTATCAATATATTTTCTCTGTTTACGAGGTTGTATACTTGCTTTCCAAGATGTTGTGAATTGAGATTTCATGCTACTACTGCCCCTCCTTCAGCTAAACCCTCAACAGCATCGATATACTGATCAATTCTTTTTTCCGCATAGCGAAATATTTTAAGACAATTACTTGCTGCTTCTCCTTGAGCAATCAACGTTTCAGCATATGGTGCAGCCATTATATCAAGCAATAGTTTCATATCTACTATAACTTTGATTGAACCACGCATATTGCCTTCCCGAGCTAATTTTAGTGAAAACTTACCAAATTCATCTAATCCTGCCAATCCTTCTAGGTATTGCTGAAATCTCTTTTGACCTCTTTCAGTTTGAACAAACTCTAGTAAATCATTATGAGCACTAACTAGTTTTTCTAATTCTGCTTTCTTTTGTTCTTCAGTTATTTGTTTCATCATAGTACAAAATCAGCGATTTTGGCAACTTGAGCCCATCGCTCTTGAACCTCCCTTGCAGCTGGACCTTTAATCTGAGTTCCTTTTGGATTTCCTTTTTCATCTTTAAGTAGGGCAACAGCATTATCTTCAAAACAAACTCTTTCTCCAGTTTTTCTTCTGTACGGTTTCTTTTGTCTTATTACAACGGCATCGAAGACCTGACCTTTCATATCCGGTTTTCCTGCTCGAACAGAAACTTTAACCCAATCAGCGATTTGAACGAATTGTTGTCTACCTTTCTTTGTTTTTCCATGTTTTACTCCTGTAATGCGTACAATTCTAGCTCCGCTATTATCGGCAGCTACTACTTTGCTTCCGATGTTTAATGCTCGCGTTGTTTTCGCACTTATAGCCTTCATTTTTTTGCCTCCGTGTTTTGTTTAACTAGTTTAGATGAATGTTGATCATTTGCAGAACGTACTTTCTCTATAACAACAAAATGAATAATTTTAGAAAGTGGACGAGTTTCTCTTATTTTAATGTAGTCGCCAATATTAATCTCATTTTCAAGCTCGTCTGGAAGTCTGGCATGAAGTCGCGTTCTTTTTCTATAAAACTGACTATATTTTTGAACATATACTGTTCTTTGGAATTCAATTACGACTCTTTTTGGAAATTTCTTTACTACGGTTCCTTCAAAAATTCTTCCTCTGGATGGAACTGGAGTCTCCACTAAAGATTTCTTCTTCTCTACTTGGTTTTTCTTTTCTTTTGCCATCTTATGTTTTCTCTTTTTGGTGTTTAAGTTAGTGCTAGTCACTTATGGAACTTTCAGGGAATCCGAGAGAAACAAGTAACGGTTTAACCTGTTTCTTATGGTTTCCTTGCAGTTCAATGACACCGTCCTTGACAGTGCCACCACAAGCGAGCTTTTCCTTGAGAACTTTTGCAGTTCCCTTAATGTCGAAGTCTTTGTCAAATCCAGATACGAGAGTCGTTAACTTCCCATACCTTCTTGCCACCGTCGACACGGTTATTTTTTGCTCGCCTTTAGCGATTTCCTTAAACACGCCGGCTTCCGTTGGAAGGCCGAATCTTGGATCTATGTCCATGTTTATTTCTTCTTCAACATCTCCTTAGAGTTGTTGAATGTAATAAGCCGAGCAATAGCCCTTTTAATCTCTTTCGTTTTTGCATTTGTCTTGTTTGCTGTAACATACGCCTTTGTAAGCTCAAGCTTTAATTCTTTAAGTTTAGACTGCCTTTCTTCATTACTCATCTTTACTGCGTCTTTTGATTTTACTAAAGCCATTATTTTTGTTCTCCTGATGTTGATTTACTTTTTCTTGTTTTCTTAATAACTGGTTTTTCTTCTACTTTTAGACTTGTGACATTAGACATCGATTGTAACTTGACTTTGGCTTTGAGTGCATTATCTACAACGATCTTATCATGAATATGCGCATCTGGAGGCAGTATACTTACTTTAATTCCGACCACTCCTGGAAGAGTTATAGCTTGAGACATTGCTCTTCCTACAACTTTTGCAGGATTACCTGTTTTCTTCAAATATCCTTGTGAGAATCTCCAGGATTTTGCTCTTTCACTTGGTAATTTTCCGGAAAGAACTATTTCTGCACCAAGAGCACCTGCCCGCATCATAGCTTCAAGAGTTTTATAGGCAATTACTTTGAATTTTAGAGATCCTTGACGTTCCAAGAGGACAGCAATTTCATCCGCAACAAGTTGGGGGTCAAGAATTGCTTCTTTTATTTCCCTTATTTCTATATGGGGATTATCCAATTTGAATCTTTTTTTAAGAACGCGAGTTAGTTCTTCTATCTTTTCTCCTCTTCTTCCGATCACAAGTCCAGGTTTACTGGTAGAGATAATGATTTTTTCTCCTACAGGAGTATATTCTATAGAGACTGCACTAATTCTGCCTTTTCCTAAAGAATTTTTCACATACTCTTTTACGCCTAATTCTTCTTTCTTAAAGTTTACAAATTTTTTCTCTTCCATTCTACAAACCTCTGCAGGTCATCAAGGAAATACTTCCTTGACTGCCATCAAGAATTGAAAATTCTTGAGGTTCTAGGAGTTCCAGCAACCTGTAACCATATTTATTTATCATTTTTTTGTCTCCTTGACGGGTGTTGAAATTATTTCTTTAGCTTTTAGTAGAATTTGTGCTCTTTTAGATCTTCCCCCACCTGCTTTAGCAGGACGTGAAGCCCAATTTGCTGAGGCGAAATAAATTCTAGTTTTATCTAAATCGAGCCCATTGGCCGCTACATTTCCTTTAAGACCTTTAAGAATTGTTATAAAGAACCCTGCGGCCTTAATAGGATAACGACCGGACATAATTCCAGGCTCACTTCTATGAGGAATTTCTCCTTTAAATGGAACGGCTTTTTTTCGTTTGATAACTTTGTCCAAATCTGCAATTGCAACATCTATAGATTTATTTTTGATAAATGAACAAAGATACATACAATGCTTCTTTGACGCATGCAAAGAAAGACCTTTTGCAAAGGCTTCTTCTTTCTTTGGTCGTGGTTTTTCTTTTTCTTTCTTGTCTTTGGTTTCCTTTGTTTGAGAAGCTTGAGTTTGTGATGCTGATTGAGTAGATTGTTGAGGGGTTGTCGAAGGTGATGTAATTGATTGAGGTTGAGTATTAGAAACAGAAGGAATTGTTGAACTTGGAGAGGATGTTGGAGAAGAAACTGGTAAATTATTAGCTGTTACTTGATGAGACTTATTATTTTGTTGGGTTTTTGATTCTGTAATCTTTACTGAGGGTTTTGTTTCTTTCTTTACTTCAACTTTCTTATCGCTCGGATTAGCATTAGTTTTCATTTCTTTGTTTTTCTTCTCTGTTGCTTCTTGTATGTTTTCTGCCATTTTACTTCTTCAACGCCCTAGATGATTTAGTTGCTCCAATACCTGCTGCACTATGTGCAACTTTGCCCGTTGTTGGTGAAAATTCTCCTAAACGATGACCTATCATTTCATGAGTGATTAAGATTTCATTAAAGGTTTTACCGTTATAAATTCCAATTGAAAACCCTACAAGTCGAGGAACAATGACGATGTCTCTTAAATGGGTTCTAATCTTTTTCTTCTTTGATGCCGTTTCTTCACATCTCTTGATGAATTTTTCAATTATGTCAAAATGCCTAAGAACAGAGCGTCTGGAACGTGAAGGTAAGAATTTCGCTGATTCTCTTACATCTAGACTTTTCAAATATTCTAAAGGCTTTCCACGATAAATTTGTTCCTTGGATCTTACAATTTCCTCTACCATTACTTCTTAGCCCTCCCGGTTCTTCTAGGTCTAATATGCCCAACTCTTGTTCCTGGAGGAGCGTTCCTCTTTGCGATCTTAGATTTAATTCTTTTTCCTCTACCAGAACCAAATGGATGATCAATCGCGTTCATTTTAACAGCTGAAGTTCTTTGCCAAAGTTTGATTCTTGTTTTCATATTAAAGATTTTTCTTCCTGCAGTCATAAATGGCTTAAGAACTTTGCCAGCGCCTGCAATTGTGCCAATGGAAACTCTACAATCTCCGCTTAAAATTACTTCTTTTTTGTTAGGCATTAATACAGAGATTTTATTATGATCATAACGTTTGAAAACAGTCGCACTAGAACCTGCTGTTCTGATCATTTTGCCTCCGTCTCCCGGAGCATTTTCTATATTAAAGACGTTCATTCCAGCAGGGGCGTTTTTTAACATTACAATATCTCCTTCCTTTCCTGCTTCTGGGTTAATGAAGATTTTTTGGCCGACATAAGCTCCATTAAATGCTGGATTATAGAAAACTTCATTTCCAACTTTCACTTTAATTAAAGGAGCTGAATGTCCTGCTGAATGAACTAAATCCAAAATTTCTGCTTGACCTTCTTGCATAGGATATTTAATTTTATATTGAAAAGCTGCTTTTCTAACTCTATAACTTAAGCTTCCGTGTCCTCTTGCCTGTGATATAATTCGTTTTCCCATTAAAATCTTCCTCCGTACAGTAAATCAAGAAGGGCTTCATCTTTGGTGAATCTTAAACTAACCGGGGCTGTAGTTACAATATCCTCTCCATCTACAATTAATTGTGAATTGTTTAATGTAACTATTCCAACTCTTCTCTTTTTTTCTGCTTCAGCTTGTACTGGATAAGCTAATTCATAAAAGTTTGGAGCTGCTGTTGTACATACTAAAGGAATTTCTCCATTTCTTGTTTTCCAAGTGTATATATGGTCTTTTTCGAGTAATTTCTGAGGTCTTTGAATTTCCATTTTAGATCATTCCCAATTTCGTTGCAACGTCAATTGCAGGATTTTGTTTATTTAGTTTAACATAAGCATACTTATGGTTTTTATGAATGAATGTTCTAACTTTTTCCACTTTAACATTGAAAATAGATTGAACTTCTTTCTTAATGGCTTCCTTGTTTGCTAAACGAGAAGTTTGGAACAATAAAGTGTTATCTATTTCAATTAACTTTACAGCTTTTTCTGATGTTATTGGTTTAAGCAACATTTTTATTTGCCTCCATGGCGTCTATTCTCTTTTGAATTTCACTTAATGCTTTTTCTGTATAAATCGTTAACCTTCCTAGAGGATAAAGATCTGTTATTTTAATATCTTGAACAGATTTTACTTCGATACGTGATAGTTTAATATTTTCAGCTTTTGATTTTACTAATAATAACCCTGCGTTTGACTTATGTGATCGTCCTCTGCCTTTACCTTTTCCAGAACGAACAGAATTATTTCTTAAAGCAACTTTAAAGACGTCTCCAAGAATTTTTTCAAGTAATGTTAAAAAGTTCTTTGCCTTTATTTTATCTATATTTGATTCTAAAATTATTGGGAAGGCAATTGATGATTTTAGATTTGAAAGTGAAGAATATCTTTTCGTCACAATAGATTTTTGCATTGTTGAAGCTAATGCTGCTTTCAATGCTAAAATAACTTCTTTTTTGTTAATTTTCTTAGAAGCTTTTTCTAAAACTGGTCCGTGAACTCTTCTTCCACCACGCGTGCCAGAAACTTCGGCTGCTACCCAATAGAATTGCGTTCCTCTTCTCCACATAGTTTTTCTAGGAACTCTTGATCTTCCTTGCCCATAATGTCCTTTCCACTCATGTCTTCTATGAGAAATAGTACCTGAAGCTGAATGTTTTCTTCCTGCACGAGGATCGTGAGAGTAAGGATGCATGTTCATGAATCTTTCAACTAAGAAATATTTGAGAACGAGATCTTCTCTTATTGGTGTGTCGAATATCTTAGGAAGATTGATTTCGCCTTTGCTATTTCCTTGTGAATCGTATAATGTCGCTTTCATGTAATTAGCTCCTGAAAATCAAATTTGTTTTTCGCTTTAATTTTGGTTGGTCTGAATGAGGGTGTTACAAGTATTTGTCTTTTTACTGGGCCTTGAACACTTCCTTTGAGAATTAAATAATCTGTTTTTATATTGCCGTAATGTTTGAATCCTTGACTCGGATTAATGTTCTTTTCAGATATCGCGCCAGCGTTTATTAGTTTAAGATTATAATGAACGCGAGAGAAAAGTCCTAATTGTCCGGCCATTGGAACGAGATAAGTTACTCTTGCTGGATGCCAAGGTCCAAGAGATCCGGGACGTCGAACTCCTTTTTCTGTTTTATGCTGTTTTAATGTTAAACCAAAACGTTTTACTGGACCAACAAGACCTTTTCCTATTGTTAATCCTCGAACATCTAGTAATTCAATCTTATTTAGAAAATCCTTTATTGAAATTTCTTTATTGAGAAGAGATTTAACAAAATCTAGTTTATTTGGAGCAATAATCGCTAATTCTATCAAATCGGGTGTTTTTTTAACATCTGTTGAAGAAACTAATGAGTAGACAATAACTCGAATATCATCATATTCTTTTGGAATACTTGAATCGAAGGAAGGAATAGCCTTGGGAACTTTTAATTTTCTTTTTAGTTCTTTATCATTAGAAACAATAACTTCTTTTGTAACGATTCCTTTATTGTAAAAACGAACTGAGAAAACTTTCATTCTTGGAGCTTCAAGAATTGTGACTGGGAGGACAATTTTCTTACCTTTAGTCATTGAATTTGGAGTATCATCTTTTACAACTGCAGATGCCATTGCTGCTTTATAGACAATAAATCCTAAAACAGAGGATTCTTTAGAATTTGAAAGTGAAGAAAGAATAGGTTTCCAGTTTACACTAGGTATCTGTTTTTCTGCCCTTTTACGAGGCCAGAATTGTAAACTTCCCCATCTTGGTCTTGACAATTTCGCCATATATTAGTGTTTGTGTTATTTTCATTTGTTTGGCGCAACTCGTCGCTTAGTACCTTACCCGTTATAAGGTAGCAATTAGATTCGATTATGCGAGATTTTAGAGGTTTATAAAGCTTACTGGGGAAGAAAAAAAGAGTTGTATGTAAAAGTAGGAAATTAAAGAAGTATGCTAAAAGACTTATTGTTCATGAAAACTTGCTACTCCTGCGAATCCCACCCCTACTTCTCCCCACATATGACTATGTGCACTGTAGCGGACCGCTCGAATGTCTACAGAATGAGTTAATCCTTTTGAAAATAACCTTTGATCCTGGATTGGTTTTAATATACCATAAAGGTGGAATTGTTCCGAAATTCTATGGCCTTCATGACAGACATATATTGCATTAGCAAAAATACCTTTTGTATCCATACAAGGAATAATCCCTTCAGGAATCTTATCTAGTTGTGCTATTGGTTTCTCCAATCCTTTTTTTCTATCGAATAAACGTTCATCATGAATCCAAAGATGTGCTCCACTGTTATCTCCAACCTGAGATTGATCAAAAATATTAAAATACGGGCAAAGGAAAACAGGATTAACTGCTTCTGACAAAGGTCTTGAACCTAATCTATTTGTATGTTTATGTAAGTAATCTGATACCGCAACGATTTTGGTGTGAAGTCCTTGATGTTTCGCGACAATAGCTGTTAAATCAAAAGCAGCTTCAGCTTCTTCGAAAGCCATGTCTACTTGTCTTTGATGTTTCATTAAACCATTTCTCACCCATCTTCTTGGATCGTGTGCGTTTGGATGTATTCCTACACGCGTTCTGTAACCATTTGGATCACAAATTTGGAATTGTAACTTTTTCTCACAAATAGGCATATCACATAAATCCCGGGCCATTTCTCCAGGCACTTTTTCAGAAATATCAATTACATCAATTTCTCCTTTCCTTCCTCGTTTTGTAATCCCTAACGATGCGAGAAATCTTGCTTCTTCGATAACTTATGGACAATTTGAATCAGCATGATAAGGATCTCTCCATTGAGTACCTAAAAGAATTCCTTTTCCTTCGGGGAGAGCGTGAATAATTATACCTGGAGGTAAGGGTTTATTTTTATAAGCATCGCAGACGCTTTCATTAGAAATATTTTCACTCTCTCCTTTGCTCCCCCAAAATCCCTCGTGATATTTTGCTATTTTTATTGGTCTAAATCTTTGCGGATTGCTACATAAAGCAACTTCATCACGTTTTATACCTCCAGTCATATAGGCACATGAAGCACAATTGACAAGTGCCTCCTTTCTGCACGGTCTAAATCGATATTTTTCATTAAATTCATCTCTTTTTAATTTGTTGCTAGATGGAGATATATTTTCAACAGGGACTGTTAAAGTTTCAGCCATGAACTAAATCGGTATTCCAGATTTATAAAGAATATTGTACTAGTGAAGTTAGTTTAAAATAAGTATTTGAATTAATCGTCTTGTTCGATGCGAGGGGCAAGGACGAAAGAAAGCATGACGTTTCCTGTTGGAAAATCAATTCTCATAGGATGATTGTCTGAAAAGGAGATTGTAACTCTGGAAGAGACTTTGGCTCCTTTAACGAATTTTGTAAGGTATTCGAGAGAAAAACGAGCAGTACTATTGTCTGAATAAAGTTCAATTTCATCTGCAGAGAATTCTGCTCTAGCTGCATTTAGACCGTGAGCTTCGACAATAAATTTAGTTGGTTCGGCCATAAAAGAACAGGCGTCTGAAACGATTGAACAATCTTCGACAACCTCTACAAAGGCTGTTGAATCCATCTTAATTACGGATTTGAATTCCCATTTCGGCATTTCTTTTTCGTCTCCTTCGATATCAATAAGAGCAAGAGAAAAATCTCTTTTTATTCTGTCGTGAATTCCTAACTTTAACACGTTTGCTTCTTTTTGTAATGTTAAAGATCCGGATACTTGGCATCTACGCAATACTGCTTTTAGGCTTTCTAAATTTAAACCTAGAACTTCTTCTTTCTCTAATTCAAATTGTGAAAAAAGATCGGCTGGAATTTTGAAATAAACCATTGCGACGTTTGCAGGATCGATTGCTGTGAGAGACATTCCTTCTTTATTAACTCTAAGACGCACTTCAGTTACTAATTCTGAAATAATAGATATTATATCTGCTAAAAGTTTTGGACTCTCTAATTTTAATAACATTTTCCTACACAGAATAAGATACTTTTAAGCTTTATTGTGGTGTAAACGTGTTACAAATTAAGATGCTACACGTATAACAATAAACAATATATAATGTTTAACTCTGTGAAATTAATGGAAAAAGAAAAAGAAGGGGATGAAAATAACAAAAAAGAGACAAAAATGGAGAGAAAAAGTTTGAAAGAAGAGAGAATAAGGAAAATAACAAAACTTTATTATTCCAATCCGAAAATACAAGAGATATTGCTTGATTTTGCTAAAGATAGAGAGGTTGTTCCTAGATATTTTGAAGGATTTGGAAAAAGACCTGACACAATAC